>JAPPNE010000168.1 GCA_028818775.1 Deltaproteobacteria bacterium
GCCCGTGGACAAGGTGGGGCGTGCCGAGGTGACGGCGCTTCATTACGAGTTGCGGGAGACGCCGCGTGCTGCGAACCGGGCGCTGATGGTGCTGTCGAAGATGTTCTCGTTGGCCGAGGCGTGGGGCGTCGGGCCGACCGAGGGCAACCCCTGCCGGTTCGTGAAGCGCTACAAGGAGGGCCGGCGGGAGCGCTTTCTGACGGAGGACGAGTATCGCCGGGTAGGCCGGGCCTTATGCGAGCTCGAGGCGGAGGGCCCGGTGCCGGCGCGGGCTGCGGCGGCGCTGCGCCTTCTGATGCTGACGGGGTGCAGGCTCGGTGAGATACAGACGCTCAAGTGGAGCGATATCGACCGCAAGGCCGGTGAGATTCGCCTGCGCGACGCGAAGACCGGTGCGCGGATGGTGCCGCTGACGCCTGCCGTGCTGGGGGTCCTGGACGGGATCAAGCGTGTCCGTCGGAGCCCCTGGGTGATCACGGGGGGCAAGCCGAACCGCCATCTGGCGGAGCTGACCAGCTACTGGCACCGGGTGCGCGAGCGGGCGAGGGTCGAGGACGTTCGCATCCACGACCTGCGGCACAGCTTTGCGTCCAGGGCTCTGGCACTCGGCCTTCAGCTGCCGATGATCGGGCGTCTTCTCGGCCACACGGACGTGAGCAGCACGGCGCGGTACGCGCATCTGTCGCAGGAGGCGGAGAAGGTCGCGGTGGCCCGCGTGGGCGACAGTATCGAGGACGACATCCTGCGCACCGAGGCCGCCGCCCGGACCGGGGCCGAGGGCATGGCGCCGGTCGAGGCGGTGTAGAGGAGAATTGGCACATGCCGCGATCGAACCGTAGAACGCTGTCGAACCGGGTGGTGGACGCGCTGACTGCCGTTGACAAGGAGGTCATGTGCTGGGACCGGGACCTGCCGGGCTTCGGTGTCCGGGTCTATCCCTCCGGCGCCAAGACCTACATGGTGCAGCGCAGGGGCCGTCGCGGCTCGAAGCGGATCACCGTCGGCCGCCACGGCACGATGTCCGTGGAAGAAGCGCGCCGACAGGCTGCCGTGATCCTCACCCGCCTGGAGAGCGGCGAGGAGCCGGAGACGGGGGCGGCACCGGACGCGGGCGAAGGGCCGACGGTGGCGGAGCTCGCGGAGAGATACCTGAGCGAGCACGTGGCGGTTTACTGCAAGCCCGGCACGGTCATGGGCTACCGCCGGGTGATCGAGCGGAACATCCTGCCGAAGCTGGGCAAGTTGCCGATCAAGGAGCTCGACCGCAGGCACGTTGCCGAGCTTCAGTATCGTCTGCGCAAGAGGCCGACGGCGGCGAACAACGCGGTGGGGGCGCTGTCTCGGATGCTGAACCGTGCGCAGGCGTGGGGTCTGATGCCTGCGGGGAGCAACCCCTGCCGCTTCGTGAAGCCGTACCGGACGCGCCGGCCCGAGCGCTTCCTGACCGAGGACGAGTTCCGACGTCTCGGCCAGGCGCTTGACGATCTTGAGGCCGAGGACCGTGTGCCGGTTCACGTGGCGGCGGCGTTCAGGCTGCTGACGCTGACCGGGTGCCGCTCGGGCGAGGTGCTGACGCTTCGCTGGCGGGACGTTGCGCTGGGCCGGAACGAGGTCCGGCTTCGCGATAGCAAGACTGGCCCCCGGATTGTTCCGCTGTCGCCAGCAGCGGTGCGTGTTCTGGCCGGGCTGCCGCGTCTTTCGGGCAATCCCTGGGTGATCGCCGGCCCGGAGCCGGGCGGCCGGCAGATGCAGCTCACCTATTACTGGCACCGCGTCAGGGAGCGCGCCGGTCTCGACGACGTGCGGCTTCATGACCTGCGGCATTCGTTCGCGTCGCGGGCGCTGGCGATGGGGGAAGACCTCACGATGATCGGCAAGCTCCTGGGTCACCGGAAGCTGCAGAGCACCGCGCGCTACGCGCACCTGGCGCGGGATTCGGTGAGGGAGTCCGCAGCCCTGGTGTCCGACAGCATCGCCGCCGACATCATGCCGTGAGCGCAGACGGACCGACCGTCACGGCCGCATCGGCACCGACGAGGGAGTTGAGCGATGGTCCGTATCGACGATGACTGGAACCCGGTGCTCGCGAAGGCGCTTGGCACGCTGAACAACCGCGACCTCGCGGTCATGGTGAAGTGGCTCTCGGTGCCCAAGCCGCCGCCCACGCGGAAGGCCGACATGATCGCGGCGATCGAGCGCCGTCTCGGCGGGGCCTCGCTCCGCCGCCTTTGGGACGATCTCGACGAGGTCCAGCGATTGGCGGTGGGTGAGGCGCTGCACGATGCCGGTGGCTTCGAAGCCGCGCGGTTCGAGGCCAAGTACGGCGCCTTTCCCGCAGGCTTCGACGGGATCGACGCTCCCGGCGCTCTGCCCTTGCGCTTCCTTTTACATTTTCGCGGCGGCCATGTGGGCTCGTTACCGTTCATCCCGCCCGATCTGGCGAAGCGCCTGCACGCGTTCGTGCCTCCGCCGCCGGAGGCGACGCTCGCCGCCGAGGACGACCTGCCGGAGGCGGTCGACCTGCAGCAGCGCGGCTATGTGCCCAAGGGCAGGGAGCCGACGTTCGACCGCGTCGCGCTGGTTCGGCGCGACATGGAGCGCGCGGCGCAGAGGGAC
>JAPPNE010000169.1 GCA_028818775.1 Deltaproteobacteria bacterium
CTTGACTCGGTGCGAGCAGAGGCTACGCCACCCACACGAAATCCTGAAGACCCACAATTTTCTCCGATACCCGCCGTAAAATACTCACTGCTTCGGGCAACTCGGAGAACAAGCTCGCTGAAATCAGGGACGAGATCATCAGCCTCGCACATGGCGAAGCGCCGCGGATTGACGATGCGGCGCTGGCAGAGGTCGAAAATGCCTTCATCCTGTATCGCAGGCGCTGCGACGTACTGCTGACCAGCTCAAGGCTTACGAAAAACGGCATTCCACATCGTGTGCGAATGTCGGGGCTGCCTGTGTGCCTCGCGCCGTGGATCGGCGCTGCATTGTCTGAACATACCGAACCTGACTTGAGTAGAGGCAGGTTCGAGGAGTTGTGGGCCGATAGGGTGCGCGGTACGTACCTCGAAACATGCGGTGTTGATTTAGCATGGGCAAACTTGGTGCGGATGGCAGGGCGCACACATACAGTAGTGGACATGCGACTGTTGCGGCGACGTCTGGGGCGCAAACAGCCACCAGCGGAACTATGTCACGCCGAGTTGGGGCTCCGTGGCCCCATTGTCGGCACGATTCACGCCTCCAAGGGCCGAGAAGCGGACGTGGTACATCTGATGCTGCCTGTGACAGACAACCAGAATATCGACCATGACGAAGAGGCGCGGGTTGTGTTTGTAGGTGCGACACGCGGACGTTCCAGGCTGTTGGTCGGCCGCGGCTATCGCCAGTATACCGGCCGGATCGAGGCTTCCGGTAGAACGTATTCCCTCAAGACAAGAGACAATAGGCCGCGCGCCCAGGTCGAAATAGGTCGAAGCTTCGATATCGCCGCCAACGGCTTGGCCGGTCGCAGCTTCTTCGCGGACGCTGAGACCGTACGAACCAGCCAAGCCCGAATCCGCAGTATTGCGAGCGAAATCGTGTCGCTCGTAGCCGAGAGCGATCGCGACGCGGGCTTCGCTTATCGGCTGAGGGAGGACGGACAGGGACCGTGCCTAGCTGTCCTGTCACAGAGTGTGAATGCCGACCTGTTTACTGTCGCCAAAGCCGTTCAGGCTAAGCTGGGCGGAGCGCGAAGGCGCCCACCCGACAGGATACGGTACCTGCATGTACACAGTGTACGCACCATCGTCCTGCCCCCGAGTGCGCAGGAAGGTGAGGCACTTCATGAGCCCTGGAGAAGCAGTGGCATCGTCCTGGCGCCCCTGGTTCTGGGCTACAGCACAGTGTTCTTCCCCCCAAGAGGCGGACAACGTAGGTAGAATGATGCGTGAAGCTCTGCTTGACCGACTAAAACGGGATCTGATCGGCCCGTATGCGCAGAACGAAGTCCTGAATTCGCGTCCGTCGGACGTCTATCTCACGGGAATCTTGTGGCCACACGAAACGCGCATGGGGGCTGAAGAAGACGAACATTTCGGTCTCTCCGGCGCCGAAGACGGCGAGACGGACGGCGGCGGAGAAGAGGAGGAAATCTCCCTCGCGGGCCTGAGCCGGCCTTGTTCCGCAGGCGTGTCTTTCGCCGCGCGCGCGGTGGAAGGTGGTGCAGACGTGGACGTGTCTGTTCGCTTCGCAACATATGAGCCTGTCACCGCCACCGAGTCTGAGGCCACATCCGGATCGGAAGCCGGCGAATCGGAAGAAGGTAGTCGCGCTTGGGGACGTACTGAATGGAGGCGCCACGCGTATGACATTTTGGTGGATGGGCCTGTGCTCCAAGGCGGACGGCCATTCATCGATCTGGAAACGCGTGGAGCGCCGCCGGGTGTCAAACTGCACGTGCGCACTATCCTGTGGCCGGGAGGTACGCTCGCCACAATCACCTTGCTGAACCAAGCCCAGCCAGAAAAAGACGAAGGTCGCGAGGGGATCGAGCGACTGACGCTGTTCCAGGTTCGCGTCGAAATTAGGCCTCGGCAGGGCACCGTGCTGGTGGCTCGGCCTTCGCGGCGTGCGGTTCTGGATGAGGAAGATCGCTCGGCAGCGCTTTTGTACCGGACCGCGCACGAGTTCGCTAATGGCCATACCTGTTCTGCCGAATGGGAGACTGGGCCGGACCCGGCAACGGCGAGTCTTGTCGCCACTTGCTGGACTCCCACAGCAACTGTCCCCGCAGCAAACACGGACGGCCATCCTGTCTTCGACACTCTGCGCGGAGACGAGAAGCACAAACCACTGTCGGCCCGATGGCTTGCTACGGCCGGGGTGGAGGAGCTGGCCGAGGCTTTACAGCAGCTCCCGACGGCCTACGGAAACTGGATAGGGACCAAGGAAACTGAAGCCACGTCGCTTCCTGAACGATTTCGGGAACCGGCTGAAAAGAACATCGCGGTGTGTCGCGAGGTCCAGACACGTATGGCTGCGGGCGCGATGCGCATTGCGGGAGACGCCGCAATGTCACAGGCTTTTAGGCTCGCCAATCTGGCGATGGATATTCAGCACGGTTGGGATCCGGAGAAAAGCAAACGTGGCCCGTTAAACTGGCGGCCGTTCCAGCTCGGTTTCATCCTGCTCGCGGCGGCATCGGTTGTGGACCGACAACATCCTGAACGCAAGTTCATGGACTTGCTCTGGTTTCCCACCGGCGGTGGCAAGACCGAGGCGTATCTTGCTCTGATTGCATTCCTCGCGTTTTTCAGACGCCTGTCCGCCGAAAACAGTCCGGACGAGGGTGATGGCGTCGCCGCGATCATGCGATACACGCTGCGGCTATTGACGACGCAGCAGTTCACACGCGCTGCTTCCGTCCTGCTTGCCTGCGAGGTGATTCGACGTGGGCGTATCCACGAGGCCGACGTGTCCCTTGGTGAGCTGGGACAAACTCCTTTTTCGATAGGGCTTTGGGTTGGCGGCGAGGCAGTACCGAACAGAGTAAGCGACGCTGCCGCCGCGCTGGGGGGCGCGCCAGATCAGCCGACGCCCAAACAGCTTGTGCAGTGCCCTGCCTGCCGGGAGCCGCTGACTTGGCAACACGACGAACCGGCCGATGCCATTCACGTACGATGCGAGAATGAAGAATGCCTCCTTTTTGATCCCGACGCCCCTCTCCCTGTCTGGACCGTGGACGAAGACGTGTATCGGATACGGCCGACACTGCTGATAGGCACTATTGACAAGTTTGCGCAGATCGTCCGACGCAAGGAAATCAATGGTCTCTTTGGCCTAAACACCGGCCAGACGCCCGATTTGATTCTCCAGGACGAGTTGCATCTGATCTCCGGACCGCTCGGCACGGTCGCCGGACTTTATGAAGCGGCTGTTGACCGTATGTTTTCGTCGAGCAGCAGTCGTCCGAAAATCATCGGGTCTACGGCCACAATTCGGCGTGCATCAGAACAGGTGGCTTCTCTGTTCGACCGCCAGACCGCACAGTTTCCACCGTCGTGTATCGACGCGGATGACTCTGCCTTTGCGGTGGTGGACCGGGCCGCACCTGGCCGCGAATACGTGGGTGTCACGACGGCGGGACGGTCGGCCAAATTCACTCTCCAGGCCGTAGCAGCATCCCTTCTTCAGTCCGCGTCCGGCGGCGCAACAGACGACGACGCCCGAGATCCGTACTGGACTCTGGTGTCGTATTTCAACTCGTTGCGCGAACTTGGCGGTGCACTCGTGCTGATGCAGGACGACGTTAACGACAGCCTTTCGCTCCTTGCGCAGCGGCGAAACGAGACATCTCGTCAACCCGAATTCATAGAGGAACTGACTTCGAGGCGCACTCAGGCCGAAGTCAGGGACATGCTGGACCGCCTCGCAATCCGCTGCGACGCCCAAGGAGCCCTCGATGTTGTCCTCGCGACCAACATGCTGAGCGTGGGAGTGGACATACCGCGTCTCGGCCTGATGCTCGTGAACGGTCAGCCCAAGGGCATTGCCGAATACATTCAAGCCACGAGCCGTGTGGGGCGCGGCGATGTACCCGGTCTCGTCGTCGCTGTGCTCAACAACGCAAAGGCCCGCGACCGATCGCACTACGAGAGCTTCCCAACTTGGCATGCGACGCTCTATCGAGATGTCGAACCGACGAGCGTTACGCCCTTCGCATCCCGGGCACGGGACCGGGCCCTGCACGCTGTGCTGGTGGCGCTGGTGCGGCATCTCGTTCCCGGTATGTTGGACAGACCCGCGCTGGACGACGATGCCGTCGAGGCTGCAAGGGACCTGATCAACGACATCGTTCAGAGATCCTCGGCGATTGATCCGCAGGAGACCGCCGTGCAGCTGGAGCTGGAACGCTGCCTCGACAAGTGGGAGTTCCGTGCCCCCAGCAGTTACTGGACGCGGCGGGTTGGCGGCTCCCTGTTGCAAGATGCGGAACGGGCTGCGACGCTCCGGGCGATGGGACGCTTGCCAGGAGAGGCTTGGCCGACATTGAACAATATGCGTAGCGTCGAGGCCTCAACGCGATTCAGACTCGCCGAACGGTTGCGAGAACGAGCACCAAGGGAAGAGGACGATGGCCAATAACCGACTCGGCGATTTGCGGAGAAGCGCCGCTGTCATGACATTCGGCCCGGGCTCGGTTGTGGACTTCCGTGCCGACGGTGCGCCTGTATCAGCCGTCTCGGCCGGACTTGAGGAATGGGATAAATCCTTCCCGCCGCCTGGTCTGGTCAACAGTCAACGGATCGCGGAGCCGAGGTTGCAGAGAAAGCTCTCCGTTGCAGGCTTTCGTCTGCCGCCTGTCGTCGACGAGAACTACCGGGACAAAGACGGCAATCCCGACCGCCGCACCCTCGTCGCGGCGCGGTTTCCAGAATGGCTTCAATGCCCGCAGTGTGACCGCCTCGCCCCGTCGGCCCGCTGGTCGCACGACCCCGGCCGGGCTTACCGTTATTGCGCGCCTTGTACGCGAAAGGCGCCTGGGCAACGCAAGGTCTTTGTGGTTCCGATCCGTTTCGTGATGGCATGTGCCAAGGGGCACCTGGACGATTTCCCGTGGCATATTTGGGTCGAGCACACAGAAGATTGTGAGAAAAAGGAGCGCGCCGATTTATTTCTGAGATCCCAACGACCGGGCTTAGCTGGGCTGATCCTGAGTTGCCGTGAATGCAACGCTCGACGATCCATGGACGGCGTTTTCAGCGCGCAGACATGGCGCGGCTTCCCTTGCCGAGGACGACGGCCGTGGCTCGCAGCTCCCAACGAAACATGCGACCGCGACCCGCGCACCGTGCAACGCGGCGCATCGAACCTCTACTTTCCGGTACTCGAGTCGGCACTGAGCATTCCCCCGTGGTCGGACGCACTTCAGGAAGCGCTCGGGGTCTACTGGAATTCGATTGTCAACACAAAGCCGGAAGACCGCGCCACGTTCATCCGCATTCTCGCCCAAGGCCAAGGCGAACTGGCGCCAGTTCTCAGGGAACTCGGCCTCAGCCCGGAGGAGTTGGGGCAGCAAATCGAAGACCGGCTTACTCGATACAATGATGATGCCATCTTGAATATACGCCAGGAGGAATATCGACAATTCCTGTTGGGGGCCGATACTGTAGGCACAGACGCACGTGAATTTGAAGTGCGGAATGTGCCTGTGCCCGACAGCTTGCGCCCCTTTCTAAGTCGCGTCGTCCGCGTTGTGCGGCTGCGCGAGGTACGTGCTTTAAAAGGCTTCACCCGCATTAATCCACCCGGAGACGAAGATAGTCCGGATATCGCCGCAATTTCCGTCCGCGAGCTGGATTGGCTTCCAGCGATCGAGGTTCGCGGTGAAGGTATTTTTCTGGCCTTTAATCAGCAGGCACTTGGCCTATGGGAAGTGCAGGAACTCGCGGTGCAGCGCGCGCGAAGTGTCCACGAGGCGTGGCGGATGGAATGGCGTCGGCGCCACGGGGATAGCGAACCCGCTTGGCAGATTACGCCGCGCTACTTGCTCGCCCATACTTTTGCCCATGCGCTCATGCGCCAGCTCACGCTGGAATGCGGGTACTCGACGGCGGCCCTGCGCGAGCGGCTCTATGTTAGCGATGGGAACGACGGCATGGCGGGCCTACTGATCTATACCGCCACCTCCGATTCGGACGGAACCCTTGGGGGTCTGCAACGGCAGGGGGAGGCCCACCGTATCCGACGAGCGGTCGAAGCGGCAATTGGGTCGATGGAATGGTGTTCTTCCGATCCCTTGTGCATCGAGGGCATGATCGCTGGTTCCGATGGGCTGTCCCTCGCCGCGTGCCACGCCTGTGTTCTTGCACCCGAAACTGCCTGTGAACAATACAACCGGTTTCTGGACAGAGCCGTGCTTTTGGGATTGCCGGCTGCGCCCGAAGTGGGTTTCTTCGCGCCACCAAAGGAGATTGCATGACATGGCGTTGATGTGGCCCCGTACATTGCCACCCGATGTTACGGGCAACACACTCCGGAGCACCGAGTGCGAGGTGTTCAGACGGTTGGAGGTTGTTCTTGATGATTCGTTCGTCGTCTTCTATTCGCGGCCTTGGCTCGGCCTCAAATCAGATGGTGAAGAGATCGACGGCGAATGCGATTTTATCGTCGCGCACGGCGAACTGGGGATGCTTACACTTGAGGTAAAGGGCGGTGCGGTTGCTTATGACCCGCGCACCAATCAGTGGACGAGCCGTGATCGTTGGAAGGTGACACACAACATCAAGAATCCGGTGCACCAGGCCAGAATTGCGAAATACGAGCTTCTAAAAAAGCTGAACACGTCTCCAGACTGGAAAGCCCGACGCATTCGGGCGCGCCACGGTGTTGTGCTTCCGCATTCCTCAACTCCGCAGGATGATCTCGGCCCAGATATGCCGCTGCGGATTTTCTGCTTCGCGGAGACATTCCAAGACGGATTCCAGGATTGGATTCTGAAACGCTTCGGCGAACCGCTGGCGAATGAAGGGCGCACCAGCAAGATGGGAGAAGACGGTCTCAAGGCGTTGGAGCAGTTCCTTGCGCGGCCGTTCCAGTTTCGCACGCCCCTTGGAACGCTATTGTCCCAAGACGATGCCGCTCTAGAGGTTCTCACGCAACAGCAGTTTCATATCCTGCGTGCGATTGAAGGCGTACCGCGCGTTGCGATCAGCGGCGCGGCAGGAACGGGGAAAACAGTGCTGGCAATGGAGGAAGCTAGGCGCTGCGCGGAAAGCGGGGCCCGCACCTTGTTCGTCTGCTATAACCGCGGTTTGGCAATCGAGGTCCGACGTCGCCTGAAGGACAGCCTGCCGGTTGCAGCGACGACGTTCCATGAGCTTTGCGCGGATTTGACCGTACGCGCGGGTGTCTCGCCTCCGGAAGGTGTTTCGGACAGACAGCTGTTTGAGGAAATCTGGCCGGAACACTTGATGGATGCATTCGAACGGCTTCCTGACGAAAGATACGATGCGATCATCGTTGACGAGGGACAGGATTTTTGGCCTCTGTGGTGGACGGCCGTCGAGGCAGGCCTGGGCAACGACGGTCTGAGGTTGCTTCGCATATTCTACGACAACAACCAGCGTGTGTACGCTAGTGCTAGCAATCTTCCCGAAGATGTTGATTTGGTCCCGATTCGCCTCACCCTGAACCTCCGGAACACACGGCGCATACACGAAATCGTGCGGCAACACTACAGAGGTCACGAGATCGAGCCGGTGGGTCCTGAAGGTGTCGATGTCCGCTGGATTAGAATCAATACGCTAGACGAGATCGGGCGTCGTATCTCCGAGTGCGTCGAGCGGCTTTACTCACTGGAACATGTGCCGCCTAGCAACATTGCTGTCCTCGGAGCCAACGAAACCGTGATCAAAAAGATCGGGCCGGGCAGCCGCGTGGGTAAGTTTCGTACGGTACGATGCGACCAACCGTCTAATGGGGGGATCGTCATGGACACCATCAGACGGTTCAAGGGTTTGGAGCGCGCGGTCGTCGTTATCGCTGCGACACCTGAAACTGTGACCGACAACGAACTGCCCTACGTCGCCCTCTCGCGAGCGCGCACACACTTGGTGATTGTTGGTACCGCAACAGTCCTCGACCGCATGCGTAGTATGACGGCTGCACCTATCCACTGATTGATCATTGTTCAATGTCGTGCACCGTTGATGTCCACGGAGCCAGCACAGACAGCAACCGAAGATGCTTCGCTAACGGGCTACGGCCGCGTAACATAACCCCATAGCGGTCAGACGCAGGGTAAGGAATGCAGCTCGTCCCTTTTACAAACGCTCACTCTGCTGATCTTTGGGTCGACGCGGTCTACCAAGGAGGCCGCACGGGGAACGCTGGGGACGACCCGTTGCCGCACCTTGTCCGCGTCAGCAACTCTGGTGGATTCCGGTATCGCGGTCAAGTCGACGAACTGGACCTGGTGGTCTTGACTTCTTCGGGCAAGGACCCAGACTGGCCGGACATGCTGGATCCGGAGACAGGTGTTTACACTTACTTCGGAGACAACAAAAGCGCTGGTCCGCTACACGAGACGCCCAGAAAGGGCAACGAGCTTCTTCGACGAATCTTCGATCTGGCGCATTCCGGCCTCGACGGACGCCGACAGGTACCTCCCATTTTCCTTTTCGAGAACACGGGTGAATGGAGAGATGTTAGATTTCTCGGACTAGCTGTTCCTGGCACCGCCGACCTCCGGGCATCTGAAGACCTTGTTGCCATCTGGAGGATTTCCAAAGGAAGTCGATTTCAGAACTATCGTGCCCGTTTCTCTGTTCTTAACACTCCAACGCTGTCACGGGCTTGGATAGAGGACATCATTGCCGGCAATCCCCACTCCTCCAACGCTCCTGAAGCATGGTCGACTTGGGTTCGAACCGGTCAACCGCGGTCGCTGTTCGCTACCAGATCACTAGAGTACAGGACCAAAGATGAACAAATTCCGAGACAGTCAAGAGACCTCGCCATCCTGAAAAGAGTTCACGAATACTTTCGAGAAAACTTTCACGCATTCGAGCGCTGTGCCGCCAAGTTTTCACGGCTACTTCTTCCCGATATCGCAGATATCGATTTGACACGGCCTTCTCGTGACGGCGGCCGCGACGGGATTGGAAGACTGCGCGTCGGGAGCGGACCATCCAGTATTTTGGTCGACTTTGCACTTGAGGCTAAGTGCTACAATGTTTCAGCAGGAGTAGGTGTAAAGGATATGTCTCGGTTGATTTCGCGACTGCGGCACCGACAGTTTGGCATTCTGGTAACAACCAGCTATGTTAACGTCCAAGCGTATCGAGAGATCAAAGAAGACCAGCATCCTATTATCGTCATCGCTGGCGTAGATATAGTAATGCTGTTGCGAAACGACGGTTACGCTGATCCAGGTTCGGTCCAAACGTGGCTAGAACAGAATTTCGTTCTTGAGAAGTAAACAAGCTTCGCGGTTGCCCTTCAGCCGAAAAAATCGGCAAATTGCCAATTGTTACAGAAGCGCCCGGAGGGCGAGTTCGCCCAGCGGAAGAACGTCATGATCGACTGGATGCTCCGCGAGAACCTCTGCACTCAGCTCCGGCGCGGGTCAAGCGCATTCTCGGAAGACACGGCCACCCACGTGACAAGCAGGGGAAGACCACCCGGGGCTGTGTTGGAACAGGCCGAAGCGCTATCCGCGGGCTGAGCTGCGTAAGCTGTGAATGTGCCGTGTGGCCCTGACAACGGGCCGAAGCGGAGCACCTAGCCGGCCTTGTACGCTACAGTAACCCTCTTCCCGATAAACCCGTTCCGGACTGGGACGCGGCGGAAGCCACATCGGCCCAGAAGAGCCGTCAGCCCCTATGTGCGGTTCCACATTGCATGACAACACCGATCTTGGCGGCTGCCGACCAAGGCACTAACACTTCCGTTTCCTCCATGATGAGTAATATTACTCATTATACTGAGTAAGAGACCGTACACACGACCCCGCGCCATGGACCTGCTCGCCCGGCTGCGG
Organism: Deltaproteobacteria bacterium; assembly: GCA_028818775.1. Lineage (NCBI taxonomy): Bacteria > Pseudomonadati > Myxococcota > Myxococcia > Deltaproteobacteria bacterium. The sequence goes on from JAPPNE010000169.1 coordinate 9,869, forward strand.
GAGCCGCGCCGTTTCCTCCAGATCATGACCGATGCGCGGCAGGTGGGCAAGACGACCCTGATCACACAGGTCGCCAGGCAGTCAGGACTGGCGCATCGCTTTGCCAGCGCGGACGAACCGACCTTGCGTGGACCGGAGTGGATAGCTCAACAGTGGGACGCGGCGAGGCTCATGGCGGACGATGCGGGTGCCGACGGTGCGCTGTTCCTCCTGGACGAGGTGCAGAAGGCGCCGAACTGGGCGGAAACGGTCAAACGCCTGTGGGATGAGGACACGCGGACCGGCCGCCGGCTCAAGGTGGTGCTGTCGGGTTCGGCGCAGCTTCTGATCGGACGGGATCTGACCGAGAGCCTTGCGGGGCGTTTCGAGCTCTTGCACCTTCCACACTGGAGCCTTCGCGAAATGCAGGCGGCTTTCGGTTGGTCCGCGGAGCAGTTCCTGTTCTACGGCGCCTATCCCGGTGCGGCGCCGCTGGCGAGACGGCCGGCCCGGTGGTCCCGCTACGTCCGCGACTCGCTCATCGAACCGACGATTGGCCGCGACGTGCTGCTGCTCTCCCGAGTGGACAAGCCGGCGTTGCTGCGCCGGTTGTTCGAACTGGGCTGTGCGTACTCGGGTCAGATCCTGTCCTACACCAAGATGCTGGGACAGCTCCGGACGCCGGCAACACCACGACGCTGGCTCACTACCTCGACCTGTTGGCCGGTGCGGGCATGTTGGCGGGTTTGCAGAAATATGCGGGTGCCACGGTGCGGTGGCGAGGTTCCAGCCCGAAGCTGCAAGTCCTCAATACGGCGCTGATGACCGCCGGATCAAGTCTCACCCTGGCACAGGCGCGCACGGACCGCGAGTTCTGGGGACGGCTGGTGGAGACCGCGGTGGGCGCGCATCTGGCGAATGCGGCGGCCTCGGGCACGTGCGAAGTCTTCTACTGGCGCGACCGCAACCGCGAGGTGGATTTCGTGGTGCGCGCGGGCCGGGCGGTGACGGCGATCGAAGTCAAGAGCGGCCGCACCCGCCAGACGCTGCCGGGAATGGCCGGCTTCGCCGAGGGTTTTCGCTCCGACCGCAGCCTGCTTGTGGGTGGTGACGGCATCGCCGCCGACGAGTTTCTGTCGAAGCCGGTGGAACACTGGGTGTGTCCATGACAGGAATCGCCGAAACCGTGTTCCCGCGGAGCCCCTAGGCCAGTCCTCCCAAACTTGCTAGAATCGTCGCTTCGGCACCACACGCCGTCGAAGCTCCGTTCCGAGCCGGAAACCGTCCGGAAATTCCGGCCATTTCCAGGGCGCTCAAGAAGACCGTAACCGGATTTGCGTGTCCGCACACGCCCGGACTGTTCGGGGGTGCGGGCGAAAGGGGAGAGCAACTGATGGACCTCGTCGCTTGCCGCGAGGCGGCGAATCTTCGGAACATCGCGATCATCGCGCACGTGGACCACGGCAAGACCACGCTGGTGGACGCGATGCTGTGGCAGAGCGGGACGTTCCGCGAGAACCAGGACGTGCGCGAGCGGGTGCTGGACTCCATGGACCTGGAGCGCGAGAAGGGCATCACGATCATGGCGAAGAACGCCTCCGTGACCTACCGCGGCGTCAAGGTCAACATCGCCGACACGCCGGGTCACGTGGATTTCGGGGGCGAGGTCGAACGCACCCTGCGCATGGTCGACGGGGTCATGCTGCTCGTGGACGCGGCGGAGGGGCCCATGCCCCAGACCCGCGCGGTGCTGGCGCAGGCGCTGGGACTGGGACTGCCGCCCATCGTGGTCATCAACAAGATCGACCGCCAGGACGCTCGCCCGGCGGAAGTCCTGAACGAGATCTACGACCTTTTCATCGACCTGGGCGCCACCGAGGAGCAGATCGAGTTTCCGGTCATCTACTCGGTCGCCCGACAGGGAAGATGCACCCCGTCGCCGGGCGGCGAGCTTACCGATCTGCGTCCGCTGTTCGAGGCGATCCTGGAGCACGTCCCGCCGCCCGCCGGGGAGCCGGACCGCCCGTTGCAGATCCTGGTCACCAACGTGGCGCCCGACGACTACCTCGGACCGCTGGCCATCGGCCGCGTGGTGGACGGCACGGTGCGGAACCGGCAGCCGGTGACCCTTTGCCGGCGTGACGGTTCGCAGACTCCGGCCGCGGTCGCGGAGCTGTTCATCTATGAAGGCCTCGGGCGCGTCCCGGTGCCGTCGGCCGGCCCCGGAGAGATCGTCGCGCTGGCGGGCATGAGCGGCATCGGGCTGGGGGAGAGCATCGCCGGCGGCGAGGACCCCAGGCCGCTGCCGGCGCTCGACGTGGAGGAACCGACGCTGTCGATGGAGTTCTCCATCAACGACTCCCCGTTCAGCGGAAAGGACGGCCGCTACCTGACCTCGCGCCAACTCCGGGCGCGTCTGCTCAAGGAGGCGGAGCACAACCTCGCCATCCGGGTGGAGCCCATCGAATCGTCCGACCGTTTCCTGGTGTACGGCCGGGGAGAATTGCAGCTCGCCGTCCTGATCGAGCAGATGCGGCGGGAAGGGTACGAGTTCTCGGTGGGCATGCCACGGGTGTTGACCCGCATGGTGGACGGTGCGGTCCACGAGCCATACGAGCTGGCCATCATCGAGACCGATGAGGAGTACCAGGGAATCGTGGTGCAGAAGCTCGGCGCGCGCAGGGGCGTCCTGGTCAAGCTGGCGGACCGCGGCTCGGGACGGGTCCGCCTGGAGATCGAGGTGCCCAGCCGCGGGCTGATCGGATACAGGACCGAGTTCCTCACCGACACCAAGGGCACGGGAACCCTCACGCACATGTTCGTCGGCTACCGGCCCTGGGCGGGCGACATCGTCCATCGTTCCACTGGCGCGCTGGTGGCCGACCGCAGGGGCCGCGTCACCGGTTATGCGATGGTCAACCTGCAGGAGCGCGGCGAGCTGTTCGTCGGGCCCACCGAGCCGGTGTACGGCGGCATGCTGGTGGGACAGAGCAGCCGCGACAAGGACATGGACGTGAACATCACCAAGGAGAAGAAGCTCACGAACATGCGCGCCTCCGTCCTCAAGGGCATCGAAAAGATCGTGCCTCCGCTGCGCATGTCCCTGGAGCAGGCCATCGAGTTCATCCGCCACGACGAGCTGATCGAAGTGACGCCGTGCAATCTCCGGCTGCGGAAGCGCCACCTGGACCCGAACGAACGGAGGTATCACGCCGTCCGTCAGGCCGACGTAGCCGCCGGCACCCACCCATAACCGCCGACTTGCCGTCGGCCGACCTTTCAATCAGCCGTACCCCAACCTTGCAATCAGCCGAAGCCGACGCACGCGGCGCTGCTCGAATAGGCAGGTCTTGACACGTCATGATTTGTCATGACATGTTCGAGCCATGTCCAAGACGCGTGAGAAATTCGCCACTCAGGTCAATTCCGAAATCTTGTCCACCATCCGCGCGATCGCCGAGCAGGAGGGCCGCCAGCTTCAGGCCCTCGTCGATGAGGCGCTGGCCGACCTGATCGAAAAACGAAAACACGGCCGGCCCCGGCCGCAGGTCATGGCAGCCTATCTCGCCAGCCATGACAAGTACGGCGAGCTCTACAAGAAGCTCGCCCAATGAGTGACTATCTTACGCTGGCTGAAGTCCTCGCCATTCACGCGGACCAGATCCAACGGTACGGAGGAACGGAAGGGATTCGGGATCCCGGTCTTCTGGAGGCGGCGCTCTATCGGCCGCAGACCGGCTACTACGCCGATCTCATCGAGGAAGCCGCCGCGTTGTGGGAGAGCCTCGCCCAGAACCATCCATTTCTTGACGGTAACAAGCGTGTGGCCTTTGCAGCCACGTACACGTTTCTCGCGATCAACGGAGCACGACTGACGGCGGACCCGGAAGAGGCCTACGCGTTCATCTCGGGGCTGTACGAATCCGGGAGGTTCCGTTTCGACGAGTTGGCGGCATGGCTCCGGCGCCATGTCGAAAGACCCCCTCAGGCGTCCGGCTCCTGGTAAAGCCTCTTGGCATTACCGCTCAGCACGGCTTCCTTGTCCTCCTCGGACAAGTCCTCGCGCGCCAGCAGTTCGTCGATCTCGTGGCGACACTTCGCCGCATCGAAGACTTCGTGCGGAAAGTCGCTGCCGAAGAGAAAGCCGTCCCGGCCGGCGTTCTGCACGGCGAAGCCGAGGCCGCCGTCGTCCACGTCGAAGCCGATGAAGATCCTTCCCTCGCGCATCTGTTTGCGGAAATAGTCGCTGGCTTTCTCCCCCAGCTTGGGGCCTCCGAGAATTTCGCCTTCCAGGTCCACCTGCATGTGGCCCTCGTGATGGGAACGGTCGAGCCGGTCCAGGAAGAAGGGCACCCAGGTGGAGCCCCCTTCGAGAAACCCCACGCGCAGCCCGGGGAACCGCTCGAAGACCCCGTGGGAGACCATGGCGGCCGCCTGGATCATGATGCCCATGGGATGCCCGATGGCGTGCACCGGATAGTAGGTGCTGAAGGTGTCCATGCCCAGGTGGTGCAGGGCGCCGACGTGCACCGCCAGGGAGCAGTTGAGCTTCTCCGCCTCCTCGTAGATGGGCCAGTAGAGCTTCGCTCCGAGGTGGTTCTGCAAGCCTTCTCCGTTGGAGGGCAGCATGGCTCCGATCATTCCCTGCTGCGTGACGGCGCGGTGCAGTTCCTCCACGGCCGCGTCCACGTCCTGGATCGGAATGAGGGCCACCCCCTTGAGCTTGGGGCTGCGGTTGAGGAACGTGTCGTAGAGCCAGTTGTTGTAGGCGCGGCAGGCGGCGATGGCCCATTCCATCGACACGAGCCGGCCCATGGCCAGGCCCCAGGTGGGATAGAGCACCGACCAGTCGATGCCCGTCTGCTCCAGGAACTCCAGCCACTCCTCCGGACCGGGATTGCCGAACTCCTTCTGCCCGAAGGACGGCTTCAGGTAGTGGAAATGGAGGTGGTCGAGCACGGGGAAGGTCTGCCACGCCCGGCAGCCCTTCGGCATGTACTTGACCAGTTCCTCGTTCCGGGCCAGTTCGTTCACGTGACCGTCGCCATCGATGACCTGCATGGAAAACCTCCCTTGACAGCGCCTGGGCAACTGTACTACTGACGGTTGTATACTGTTTTGTCGACAGTTTTGCACACTATTTTAAGGTGTCCGCCGTGTCAAGCTCTCGAAACAATCTCGTTCAGAAGGCCCTGGATCACCTCACCGGTGAGATCCTCGCCAACCGGTTGCGCCCCAACCAAAGCATCCGGGAGCCGGAGATCGCGGCGACGTTGGGCATCAGCCGCTCGCCCGTGCGGGAGGCGCTGCGCATCCTCGAGCGGGACGGTCTGGTGGTCTACCGGCAAGGACGCGGCACTTTCGTGGCCGACGTTACTCCGGAGGACGCGGACGAGCTTTACCTGATCCACGGGCACCTCATGGGGCTGGCGGTCAAGTTGGCGTGCCAGAAGATGACGGACGAGGACGTGACCGAACTGGAAGCGCTGGTTGCCGGGCTGGCCGCGGCGGCCGAGGAGGATGACCGGTCCGGCTTCCTTGCGGTCCGAAGCCGGGTCGAGCGTTTCATCGCCAGCAGGTCCCTGTCGCCCCGGCTGGCGCGCCTGATCGAGACCATGGGCTACCCCTGTGCGAGGTATCGGTCCTTCCACGTGGCGGTGCCCGGCTACATGAGCCACGTGGCGGAAGCCTACCGCGGCATCTGCATGGCCTTCCGCTCCAAGGACGAGGCAAGCGCGGAACAGTTGCGCGTCGACATCATCGACCTGGGACGGAGCCTGCTGCAGCGCTATTTCTTCGAGCCCTTGCAAGGCCGGGCGGAGCCGCCGGCCGCCGGTTCCCCGCGCGGGCCGTACGACGGCGACGCGGACGTGAAGGAGAGGGCGCGGAATGGATGAGGCCGCGCTCTTCGCCGCGCGCCGCCTCCTGGTTTACGTGGAGGACCTGGAGGCGGCCGCCGACTACTACGGCAACGTGCTGGGGTTTGTCCGCCAGGGAGGGGTCGCGGGCGTGAACCATGAATTCTCCACTTCCGGGCCGCCGCTGGTCCTGCACGAAGGCGGCCGTGCGGCGCGCGAGCCTCGCGGCCGGGTCGGCTTCGTCCCCAGTTTCCAGGTGGCCGACGGGATCTCCGACCTGATCGAGACCTACAGGCAGCGAGGGGTCTCCATCGTTCACGAGGTGCTGGAGGTTTCGCACGGGTGGATCGCCTTCATCGCGGACCTGGAGGGCAACGTGATCCAGATCTACCAGGCCAAGGACAGCACACTAGAGCACGGTTAGAGGATTCGATGTCGTCCCTGCTGCTTCAGATCCCCGACGTTTGCTGGACCCGGGCCTTGCTCGACGGGAGCGTCCAGGTGGATGGTTTCCCCGTCGAGTGGGAGCCCGCGGTGTTCGACGCGAGAACGTCGAGGCGGTTGCGCGGCGAGGTGGAGGAACAGTACGTCGGCACCGAGCAGGTCATCCCCGATTTCCTCGTCCGGCTTTCCAAGGGGCTGGAACAGAGCTTGGTGGCCCTCCCGGTCTTCGTGACCCGGGGCATGGTTCACCGGAAGCTCGTCATGCGGCGCGGCCTGGCGCCGGCGGACCTTCGCGGCCGTAGGGTCGGCATGGGGCGGGTGCTGGGGGCCACCAGCGTGTTCGTCCGGGGCTTGCTGGCCGACGACTTCGGCGTCGAGCGGAAGGACGTGCGCTGGGTGGCGGCCGAGCCCGTCGAAAGCGATGGGGCCATGGGTGGTGAGTGGGACTGCCTGTCCGAGCGGGGCCGGTTCAAGTCCTCGGAGCTTCTGCCCCGGCTTGCCTCCGGTGACCTGGACGCGGTCATCTATCCCGGCGGCGCGGGCGGCCACTGGTTCAACTGGGTCGCGGCCGCGGATGCGGGCAAGAGCCCGGACCCGTACGGCGACCTGGAGGCGATGGTGGCGGGCAGCGCCGATCTCTGCTTCCCCATCGGAGACGCTCCGGCGCACGTCTCGTGGTTCAAGCGGACGGAGATCTATCCCCTTTACCACTTCCTGGCGCTGCGGCGTGAGGTCGCCGAAAAGAACCGGGGTCTCGGCGAGGCCGTGGTGGACGCATGCGACCGGGCGGCCCTCGCGGCCACCCGTTACATGAGCGCGGACGAGCAGGGTTCCCGCGAGCGTGAGCTGGAACTGCTGGGAGCCGATCCGAACCGATGCCATGCGACTCCGTTGCATGTGCGCACGGTGGAAACGTGCATGGACTACCTGGCCGCCGACGGACTGCTGCCGCGCCGGCCGTCCATGGCCGACATATTCCCGTTCAACTAGGGTGGTTCACCAGACACCACCCTGGTGCGTGGAAGGAGAAACAGCATGAAGGTTTGGCTTTTCCTGCGTGTCGGGTACCCGAAGAGAAAGACGGGCGCTTATCTGATGTCGGGCACGGACTATGACGAGAAGCTCGGCCAGGAGATCTACGATGAGGTGATCGACTTCATTCCTCGCGTCGAGGAGTTCGGCTTCGACGGCGTGTTCTTCCCCGAGCACCACAGCCGGGCCGCCAACGGCCTCTCCCCCTCGCCCAACCTGTTCGCGGCCGCGGCCACGATCCTGACCAAGGAAGTCAAGATCGGCCTCATGGGCAACTGCCTGCCGCTGCACCACCCGATCCGGCTGGGTGAGGAGCTGGCCATGCTCGACAACATGAGCCACGGCCGTCTCGTCGTGGGGATGACCCGAGGCGGAGATTTCTGGGCGTTCAACATTCCGTCCAAGGAGTCCAGGGAGCGCTTCCAGGAGGCGTGGGAGCTCATACTCAGGGCATGGCAGGCCGACGAGCCCTTCGAGCATCACGGACAATACTGGGACCTCGACTACATCGCGATGCTGCCGCGGCCCGTGCAGAAGCCCTACCCGGAGATGTGGATCCCGTCCTTCAGCGCGGAGAGCATCGAGTGGGCCGCGGCCAACCACGTCCGGCTGGCCGCCTCGTGGTCGCCGGCGGACCAGGTCAAGGAGAGCTTCGACTACTACCGGCGCTACGCCAGGGAGCATTGCGGCTGGACGCCGGGACCCGAGGACTGTGTCGTCTCGCGCGACATCTACGTCGCCCCGACCAACGAGCAGGCGCGCGAGGAAGCCGCCGCCGAGCTGATCGGCGGGCCGGCGGTGGAGTTCGGCGGCGCCCCCGCCAAGTACCAGCGCAACGTCCAGGACGGCTACTTCACCGAGCGCTCGACGGGCTACAAGAAGGGTGTGCACGTGGGCGTGATGGAGATTCGCGACTGGTCCTTTGAGGACTACCAGGAGGCTGGGATCTCCATCGTGGGCGACCCCGACCATGTGACCGAACAGATCATCTCGCAGTGCGACTACCTCGGCATAGACAAGATCATGATGCGCCCGGTCTTCGGCAAGATGAGACTGAGCGAGGCGCGGAGGAGCATCGAGCTGATGGCCAGGGAAGTGATCCCCAACCTGAAGCGGCACCAGCCGGCCGCCGAAGCGGCCGCCTCGGCTTCCCTGTGAAGCCGGCCTTCTTCCGATGGAGGACCTCATGAGCAAGGCGGAACCATCCGGCGAACGAGAGGGTCAAGGGTCCGACTTCTACGAAGACGTCAAGCGGCGGCATCTCGCTCCGCTGTGGCGGCAGCGGCGCCGCCCCACCCACGGCCGCGCCGTGCCGCATCTGTGGAAGTGGCCCATGGTGAGGGCCGAGATGATGCGGGCGGCGGAGGTGGTCAGCACCGAGGACATCGAGCGCCGGGTCCTCGGGCTGGTGAACCCGGGGCTGGAGAAGGAAGGAATCTTCGCCACCACCCCCAATCTCGTGGGCGCGGTCCAGCTCATCCTTCCCGGGGAAGTGGCCGTGGCGCATCACCATACGCCGGCCGCGCTGCGCATCATCCTGGAATCGGAACGGGCCTATACCTGCACGGACGGCGAGCGCTGCTGGATGGAACCCGGCGACGTGATCCTGACGCCCGCGTGGACCTACCACGATCACGGGAACGAGGGCGACAAGCCGGCGCTGTGGCTCGACGGCCTGGACGCCCCGCTGATCCAGGCCATGGATACGGTCTTCTTCGAACGCTACCCCGGCCAGAGCCAGCAGCCCCAGCAGGAGCTCCACGAGGCATCGGTGCACCGCTTCCGCGTGGCGGGGATGAGACCGGCCGGCTACTCCTGGGACAAGACCTACTCGCCGCTCACGAAGTATCCCTGGCGCGACATGGTCCGGGCGCTGGACGAGATGCCGGCGCCCGAGGCGAGCGAGTTCGACGACCTCCGCCTGGAATACTTCAATCCGCACACCGGCGGCCCGGTGATGCCCACCATCGCCTGTTACGCGCAGCGGTTGCGCGGCGGGGTCCACACACGGCGGCATCGCCACAGCTCGGTGGGCATCTTCTACGTGTTCCGCGGCTCCGGGCACACCGTGGTGGAGGACCAACGCCTGGAGTGGAGCGCCGGCGACATCTTCGTCATACCCGGATGGCACTGGCATGAGCACGTCAACGCCGCCCGAAACGAAGACGCGATCCTGCTCTCGTATACCGACGAGCCGCTGCTCAAGAGCCTGGGGATCCACCAGGAGGAGGCTGACGGACCGTCGTAGCGCCCCCTGGGGCGGGCGCCGGGAGGGAACGCCAAGGCAGGCCGCGCACGGGAGACACCATCCATGGCAGGAACCATCATCGGACAACCGCTCCCACGGGTCGAAGCCGCCGCCAAGGTCAGCGGGCAGTGCCGGTACGCGGCCGACGTGGTGCGGCCCGGCACCCTGTGGGGCAGGGTCCTGCGGAGTCCGGTCCCCCACGCCGCCATCCTGAACGTGGACGTGGAAAGGGCGCGCCGTCTGTCCGGGGTCAAGGCGGTGATCACGGCCGGGGACATGAACCCCAAGCTGGTGGGGGCGACGCTCAAGGACATGCCGCTCCTGGCGCAGGACCGGGTGCGTTACGTGGGCGAGGAGATCGCCGCCGTGGCGGCGGTGGACAGGGACGTGGCGGAAGAGGCCGTCGGCCTCATCGACGTGGAGTACGAGACGCTGCCGGCGGTCTACGACCCGTTGGAAGCCATAAGCCCCGACGCCCCGCTGCTGCATCCCGACTACGCCGGCTACGAGGGACCTCCCACCAAGGCGCCGGACCTGCGCAACGTCCAGACCCTGGTCCGGGGCCGCAAGGGAGACATTGCCCAGGGCTTCGCCGAGTCCGACCATGTCTTCGAGAACACCTTCCGCACACAGCTCGTGCACCAGGGGTACATCGAGCCCTATGCCTGCACGGTGGAAGTGGACGCGGCCGGACGCGTGGCGGTGTGGGTCGCGAACCAGGCGATGTTCAAGCTGCGCAAGGTCCTGGCCGCGTACCTGGAGCTTCCCGAAGAAGACATCACCATCCACCCCAGCAACATGGGGGGATCGTTCGGCGCCAAGGACTTCCTGACCCACGTTCCGGCCGCCTACTACCTGTCGCGGGCCACCGGGAAGCCCGTGAAGTTCGTCAAGAGCTACACCGAAGAGCTGATGGCCGCGAGCCCGCGCCATCCGGCGGTCATCCGGCTGCGCACCGGGGTCATGAAGGACGGCACCCTCCGCGCGTGGGAAGGCAAGACCTACTACAACGGCGGCGCCTACGGCGCCTACAAGCCGAACCCGCAGGGCTCCATGAGCGGCGCCTACATGGTGGCGGGTTCCTACAACATTCCGCACACCCTCCTGGAGGGCTACTGCGTCTACACGAACCAAGTCCCCGGCGGATACTTCCGCGCCCCGGGCGAGACCCAGACCCTGTTCGCCGTGGAAAACCACATGGACATGATGGCCCACGAGCTGGGGATGGACCCGCTGGAGTTCCGCCTGCGCAACGCGCTGAAGGACGGTGACACGAGGAGCACGGGCGAGTCGTTGCGGGACGCCCGCGGCGTCGAGGTCCTGCGCCGCGCGGCGGAGATCTCCGGGTGGGGCGGCGTCCGCAAACCCACGGCGGGGCGGGCGCCCGGACGCGGGGTCGCGTTCGGCGACCGTCACGTGGGCCATGGCGAGTCGAGCTTCGAGCTGCGGCTGGAGCGGAACGGCGCCCTGACGCTGTTGAGCGGAGTGGGCGATCAAGGGGTCGGCGCCTACGTCATGCACCGGCAGGTGGTGGCGGAGACCTTCGGCGTGGACCCGGACGACGTCCTCATCGAAGTCCGCGACACGTCCAGCGCCCCCTACGACCAGGGCATCAAGGGCGCCCGCGGCATGCACATCGAGGGCCAAGCCATCCTGGAATCCAGCCGCGCGTTGCAGGAACGGCTTTGCGCCCTCGCGGCCGGGTACTGGAAGACCGGGCCGGAGGGGGTCTCCTGGAGCGACGGGGCCGTGGTCCTGGAGGGAGGCCCGGACAAGCGCCTGAGCCTGCAGGAGCTGGCGAAACTGTCCGAGGAACCCATCACCGGGTACGGCCGTTTCGTGGGGCACAAGCCCGACGTCTACTCGTTCCAGGCGGTGGTGGCCGACGTGGAGGTGGACCGGGACACGGGCGCGGTGGCGGTGGACCGCCTCTACTTCGTCTACGACGTGGCCAACATCATCAACCCCCTGATCCACCAGGGACAGATCGACGGCGGCGTGGTGCAGGGGCTGGGCTACGCTCTCATGGAAGAGATCGTGCTCGACGACGGCAAGCCCACGACCGTGAGTCTCGGCGACTACAAGCTGCCCAACGTCCGGGACCTGCCGCCGCTGACCACCTCGCTGGTGCAGGCCTCCGAGGGACCCGGCCCCTTCGGCACCAAGGCCGTGGCCGAGGCCGGCATCAGCATCATCGCGCCCGCCATCGTCAACGCCGTCTACGATGCCACCGGCGCTCGTATCACCGAGCTTCCCGTGACCGCGGAGAAGGTCTTCGGGCACATGACCAAGGGTACTTAGCGGAGCCGCACGATCGACGCCAGGCGAGGCGGCGCACAAGGCTGACAAACGCAAGGAGGCAAGACCATGGCCAATACCGGAAGCCGATACCTCATGATGTTCGCAGTCCTTCTGTGGATTGGGGCTTTGGGACTCCAGGGTTCCGATACCGCGAGCGCCGCCGACGATTCATTTTACAAGGGGAAGACGCTTCGCCTGATCATCGGTTATTCGCCGGGCGGGGGAGCGGACGGGCAAGCCCGGATCGTCGCGCGCCACTTGGGGAAGCATATCCCGGGAAAGCCGAAGGTGATCGTGATCAACCGGCCGGGGGGCGGGTCCGTGCTCGCGGCCAACTACGCGTACAACATCGCGAAGAACGACGGCCTCACCATCGTCAGCCTGCCCGGGGGGCTCAACTTCCTGCAACTGGCGAAAGCTCAGGGAGTGAAATACGACATGAGCAAGTTCGCCGCGGTGGGGGCGTGGTTCAAGTCGAACTGGGCGCTGTTCCTGCGGGCGGACGCCTTCAAGAGCCTCGACGCCGTCCGCACGGCGAAGACGCCTCCCGTCATCGGCACGCAGGGCGGGGGCGCGCCCCACGACTTCTTCAATATCGCGTGGCAAAAGGCGCTGGGGCTCAAGTTCAAGGTCATCACGGGATACGAAAGCCGGCGCGCCGACGTGGCGCTGGAGCAGGGCGAAATCGACGGCCGCACCCAGACGGTGGCCGGCGTCATGCGGCGCAACCCGCACTGGCACAAGGAACGGATCATTCCCGCCCTGGTGCAGGCCGGACCCAAGAAGGACCAGCGCATCGCCGACGTCCCCACGGTCTATGATCTGAACCCCAATCCGGGCGTGTTCTACGAGACCGTCAATAACGCCCTGGGCCGGGTCAGCCTGCCCTATTTCGCCCCGCCGGGCACGCCGGAGGACCGCGTGAAGACCCTCCGCGATGCGTGGCAGGGAATGGTGAAGGACAAGGATTTCATACGGGAGGCCGAGAGGTCGCGGCTCAAGGTGGAGCCGGCCGACGGCGAGCAAGTGGCGGAGATGCTCAACGGTGTCATCCGCAATACGCCGGCCGACGCGATCGCTACCGTTCGTGAGGTCGTGGGCAGGAAGTAGTCACCGGGTTGGGCGCGACGGCGCGGAGGACGCGCGTGCGGCGCCACGGAGCATGAGGCATGGCAGAGTATCATTCCATCGGGTTACCTTTGGCGCGCGCGGACGGAGCGGCGAAAGTCACCGGCGGCACGGTGTTCACCGCGGACGTGCTGCGCCCGGGCGGGTTGTGGGGCAAGATCCTCCGCAGCCCTCATGCTCACGCCCGCATCCTTCACATCAATACGGACAGGGCCAGGCGCCTGCCCGGCGTGAAGGCCGTCATTACCGCTGATGACGTGGACCCGAAGCTCACCGGGCGGACGCTGAAGGACTTCCCGGTCCTCGCGCAGGACCGGGTCCGGTTCGTGGGCGACAAGGTCGCCGCCGTCGCGGCGGACGACAAGGACCGCGCCGAGGAGGCGTTGAGCCTCGTGGAGGTGGAGTATGAAGAGCTGCCTGCGGTCTACGACCCGCTGGAAGCGCTGGCCCCCGACTCCCCGTTGATCCACCCCGACTATCCTTCCTACCACGCCCCGTACACCAAGGCGGCGGATCTCCACAACGTGCAGTCGCGGGTGTACGCGGACAAGGGAGACCTGGAGCAGGGGTTCGCGGAGTCCGACAAGGTCTTCGAGCACACCTTTCGCACCCAGATGGTGCATCAGGGCTACATCGAGCCCTACGCCTGCATGGCGGAGATCGACGGCCAGGGACGGATCCGGGTTTGGGCGGCGACCCAGTCCCCGTTCAGCGCGCGCAACCAGTTGGCCGAATACCTGGACGTTCCCAAGGACCGGATCGTGTTCAGTCCGGTCACCGTGGGCGGCTCCTTCGGCGGCAAGGACCACCTCATCGACATCCCGCTGGCCTACTACCTCGCCCTGGCCACGGGAAAGGCGGTGAAGATCGTTCGCACCTACACCGAGGAGTTGATGGCTTCCGCGCCGCGCCATCCCGCCGTGATCACGCTCCGGTCGGGAGTGAAGAGCGACGGCCGCCTCTGGGCGCGGGAGGGCCGGGTGATCTACAACGGCGGCGCCTACGGGGCCTTCAAGCCGAGCCCGCCGGCGCACATGAGCGGCTCCATCAACCAGGGCGGCGCGTATCGGGTCCCCCATACGCGCCTGGAGAGTCTCTGCGTCTACACCAACCAGGTCCCCGGCGGATACATGCGCGCCTCCGGCGAGCTGCAGACCGTGTTCGCGGCCGAAAGCCACATGGACATCATCGCCCATGAGATGGCCATGGATCCGCTCGAGTTCCGCATGCTCAACGGCATGGTGAACGGAGACTCGAATTACCTGGGCTTCGAGTATCTCGACATCCGGTGCCGCGAGGTGCTGCTCAAGGCCAAGCCTTTCTGGGACCGGCCCAAGCTCGCCCCCCGGCGCCCCGGCGGCCTGACGGGAAGGGGAATCGCCCTCGCGTGCCGGCACGTGGGCCAGGGAGAATCGGGCGCGGAGATCGCACTGCAAGCCGATGGCACCGTGCGCATGCTGGTGGGCATCGTGGACCAGGGCACCGGAGTGCACACCATGCAGCAGCAGGTGGTGGCGGAGATCCTGGGCATCGCTCCGGAGCGCGTTACGGTGGAGGTCGGCGACACCAATCGCGCGCCCTACCACGACGGCATCAAGGGCCAGGGAGCGACCCACGTCACCGGGCAGGCCGTCGCGCGCGCAGCCGAGACGCTCATCGAGAATCTGCGGGACAAGGCGGCGTACGCATGGGACGTGGACCCCGAGTCCCTGCTATGGGAGAACGGCGAAGTCGTGCTCAAGAACGACGGCCGGCGCATGGACATGCAGGAGATCGCGGCCCTCTCGCCGCAGGAGCCCGTCGTCGGCCAAGCCTACTACAAGGGGCTGGAGCGCCCGAGGCAACATATCTTTCAGGCGGAGATATGCGACGCAGAAGTGGATGCGGAAACCGGGGAAGTGGAGGTGAGGCGCATGAGCACCTTCCACGACGTGTCGGTGGTCATCAATCCGGTGACGCATCAGGGACAGATCGAAGGGGGGCTCATCCAGGGCCTGGGGATGGCGCGGTCGGAAGAGGTGGCCGTGGACGACGGCCGGGTGACGACCCTCAGTCTCGGCGACTACAAGATGCCCAACATCAAGGACGTCCCCGTCCACGAGACCACCCTGGTGGAGGGCGCGACGGACGGCCCCGGCCCCTTCAACGCCAAGCCCGCGGCCGAGCACTCCATCACGCCGGTGCCGCCGTCCGTGGCCAACGCGGTGTTCGACGCCACCGGGGTGCGCATCACGGAGTTGCCCATAACCGCGGAGAAGCTGCTGGCCGGCATGGCCAAGAAGGGCTAGTGTCCCGTCCGGCTAGCTGAACCGGGGGCCGCGCCGGACCCTGTCCTCGTAGTAGGCCCAGACACGCTCGAAGAGACCCGCGGGGCGGTCGTTGCGGACCGCCTGCTCCTCCAGTTCGCGCGCGAACTCCGCCAACTCATCCTCCGCGTAAGGCTTGGCGCCGCCGCCCAGACCCGCCAGGAGCTGTATCTTCGCCGCCTCCTCCATCATGATCGCCTTCACCGTCGCCTCTTCGAGCGACGCCCCGGCGACGGATGCCCCGTGGCCTTTCAGCAACACCGCCGCGTCGGTCCCCATGATCCGCGCCATCTCCTCGCCCCGCTCTCTGGTATTGACCAGACCGGCCTTCCGATAGAGCTTTGCCCCGGCGAACGGAAACCCGAAGACCGTCCCCGGCAGGAACGTCCCCTCCGCCGTCGCCAGGGCGGTCACGTAAAGGGAGTGTGTATGGACCACCCCGTTGACCTCCGGCCGCGTCCGGTAGATGCAGATGTGGATCCAGCTCTCGCCGTGCCACTTGCCCTTCCCCTCAAGGACCTTGCCGTCCAGATCCACCACCAGGAGATCCTGGTCGGTGACCAGACCGGGCGCGATGGCACGAGAGATCAGGAACCGGTCCGTCCCCGGAACGCGCACGCTCACGTGGCCGAACGGCACCGTGAGACCCGTCTCGTCGAGAATGAGGTTCGCCAGAACCAGTTGTTCTTCGAGTCCGGTATCCATGGCGCCGTAGAGTACCGATTCGGCTGAATGCGTTCAAGGCGAGAACCGGGCGTCGTCGCCATCGGCAACGCCACCTTGTGGCAAATCCCGTCACCAAGTGGCAAAATTCCTGGAAACGTCCCTGACACTGGGCGCCCGGGTCTTCCGGAACATGGAGGGGTGGCCGAGCGGTTTAAGGCACCGGTCTTGAAAATCGGCGTCCGCCTAAACAGCGGACCGCGAGTTCGAATCTCGCCCCCTCCGCCAACCATATTCCCGTAGAGTATCTGAGCGCGCTATGCGCAACATTTGATTGCGCATAGACTTGATCTTTGCGCATAGGATTCTACGCGCAAGCAAGGGCATCACCGGATGCAGCCGCCCCAAGGCTCCTGGACCACGCTGAACAATGACTCCTTCGCGCTCCGTTGCCAAGTCCGAATACCTGGTCTATACTGGACCAGCTTGTGTTCTCTTGATCGGAGGAGGCTTGTTCGTGACAAAGACCGGACCGCAACGTGTTTGGACTGTGGCTCAGGCGAAGGCGCACCTCTCCGAGATCCTGCGCTTGGCCCAGTCGGAAGGGCCGCAACGTATTGGGACCCGGCGGTCGTTCGTCGTGGTACCCGCAGACGCATGGGACAATAAAGCTCGAAAGCCCCTTGGCCGGTGGCTGATCGAGAACATGCCACGCGGGGTAGATCTCGAAATCCCGGACCGCCGTTCCGCCCGTGAGGTTCCGTTCAGCGACGAGGATGACCAATGAGCGGGTATCTCCTGGACACGAACGTGGTCTCGGAGACCATGCGCGACGTTCCGGATGCTCGTGTGGTGACTTTTCTGGCGGAACATGACGACCTATGGCTGTCTTCGATCGTTGTGCACGAGTTGGAATACGGCGTGCGGCGGTTGGCACAAGGACGACGGCGGTCCGGCCTGGAGGCTGATCTTTTGCGCTTCACCACCGAATACGAGGACCGAATCCTGCCCGTGGACCGGGTGGGGGCGGAGTGGGCGGCCCGGTTCCGGGTACTAGCCCAGCGCTCAGGACATACGCTGGATCTCGGCGACGCTCTCATCGCGGGAACGGCGAAGGCCCATGACCTCACCGTGGCCACTCGCAACAT
This sequence comes from Deltaproteobacteria bacterium, assembly GCA_028818775.1. Lineage (NCBI taxonomy): Bacteria > Pseudomonadati > Myxococcota > Myxococcia > Deltaproteobacteria bacterium. The sequence goes on from JAPPNE010000169.1 coordinate 26,976, forward strand.
CGCTGATTTCCAACGCGTTGGCGTTGAGCTTGTCAATCCTTGGGAAGCCCGGTGACCTGCCCGTTTGTGGGGGGACTGGAGAGATGAGAGATGAGTGATGATGCAGGGAAGGTGCGCGCAGCAATTGCCAAGCTGAAGGCGTTTCAGGAGAGCCACAGTCTCGCCGGTCTGTCCATCCGCGAGATGATTGAGGAAGGCCGCAAGTACTGATGGCATTCGTTCTCGATTGCTCCGGCACCATGGCCTGAGTTTCCTGATTCTCGGCCGATTCTTGCATGACTCGGTGGATGCTGACACCAGGGTCTTTCAATTTTCCGCCTCTAACCTTTCAAATAGCCGCCTACTAGGCTTGCAATCAGCCGCACCACAAAGTTACAATCAGCCGATGGCTGAAGGTGGCTTCTATCCACGGTATATCGGGCAGCGACTGGCCGAGGCGCTGGCGGATTCGCCGGTGGTCTTGATCCAGGGTCCGCGCCAATGTGGGAAGACAACCTTAGCGCAGATGGCGTGCGCTCCCGCCACATTGAATCGGCAGGATGCTCGCAAATCCCCGGACGGAGCCCCACTGGGTCCCGTAAGCGCGGAAGGCCGAGACTACGCCTATATCAGCTTCGACGACGATGTCGCGCGCGCCGGCGCCGAAGAGGATCCGATGGGCTTGGTCGCCGATCTCCCCGATAGGGTCATCCTCGACGAGGTGCAGCGGGTGCCGTCGCTCTTTACCGCCTTGAAGATGGAGGTGGATCGAAGGCGGATGCTAGGTCGTTTCGTGTTGACGGGGTCGGCCGACGTATTGCGGGTTCCGACGATCCAGGACTCGTTGGCGGGTCGTCTGGAGGTGATCCGGTTACATCCGCTGGCGCAAGTTGAAATCGCCAGTGGACGGTCGGGTGGCCCGGCTTCGGATGGACTCGCCGACTTTCTTGATGCCCTCTTCGGTCGAGGTTTCAAGACACAGCAGATGGGGCGGCTGGGCACCGAGTTGTGCGACCGTATCGCTGCCGGCGGATACCCGGCGGCGCTCGCGCGTCCGCCCGGGCGCCGGCGCGCCAACTGGTATCGCAACTACCTCGACGCGCAGAACCAAAGGGACGTTCGTGATCTGGCCCGCATTCGAACGCTGGAAGAGCTTCCGAGACTTCTCGCCCTGTCGGCTGCGCAAACGGCGGGCCTGTTCAACGTGAGCGAGTTGGCGGCCCCGTTCGAGATCAGCAGGCCGACCATCCGGGACTACATCGTTCTGTTGGAGCGGGTCTTTCTGCTGGAAAGGCTGCTACCATGGCACAGCAATCGGCTCAGCCGGTTGGTCAAGACGCCAAAGCTGCATATGGGTGACACGGGCTTGGCTTGCGCCTTGCTCGGTGTCGATGCAGCCGGTCTTGCGGTTGACCGTGTCCTGCTGGGCCAACTTCTCGAGACATTCGTGTTCCAGGAGTTGAGACGCCAGGCGAGTTGGCATGAGGACTTCTTCACGTTCTTCCACTACCGTGACAGGGACAAGGTCGAGGTGGACATCGTCATCGAGCGCGGCGCTCAAGCGGTCGCAGGTGTGGAGGTCAAGGCCGGAGCGACCGTGACCGCTGCAGATTTCCGTGGCCTGCGCAAGTTGAAGGCCGCAGCGGGCAACCGCTTTGCAGGAGGGGCCGTGGTCTACGACGGAGAGATGTGTGTCAGCCACGGGGACGGGCTCTACGCGGTCCCGGTTCGACGGCTTTGGGGAACAGGGACGACGTGATGAACGGTGAGAAGCGGGATCGTGGGACACGACCGTGTCTTGCTATTGGAGATATTACCGGATATATTACCAGGGCACACCCTGGAGGGTTCTCGTGAGCAAGACATCCCAGAGACGCGCCATCGATAGATACCGTGAGCGTTTGGCCGAACGTGGCATGGCCCGTTTCGAGGTGCTCGGACGCAAGACTGACCGCGAACTGATCCGGTCGCTTGCCAAGTGCCTGGCGGAAGAGGGGCCGGAGTCGGACCGCCTTCGGGTCTTCATCAGTCGTTCCATTGAGGGTGAAGCGCCACGGAAGGGTGGAATCCTTCAGGCGTTGCGACGCTCCCCGCTGGTCGGGGCTGATATCGTTCCTCCCCGTCCCTTCGAGACCGGTCGCAAGGTTGATCTTTGACCCGATATCTTCTCGATACCAACATCATCAGCAACGTCACCAAACCGGAGCCATCCGAGTCGTTGCTGGCGTGGATGGCAGAGCAGGACGACCAAGACCTCTTCATTTCGTCGCTCACCATCGGCGAGATCTGGCGTGGCGTGCTGCAGACGTCCGCCGGCCGCAAACGCGACGACCTTGAAGCTTGGTTCGCCGGTCCGGAGGGACCGCTTGCTCTGTTCGCAGGACGCGTGCTCCCGTTTGACCAAAAGGCCGGCGTTGTCTGGGCAAGACTCATGGCAGAGGGCCGAGCGAAAGGCCGTCCCCGTAGCGCGCTCGACACCATTATCGCGGCTACGGCAGAGGCGAACGACTGTGTCGTGGTCACCGACAACGAGAAGGATTTCGCCGACGTTGAGATCATCAACCCGCTTCGTTACGTGTCAAGCTGAGGAAGGGGTTGCCGATCACGGCTTCGTGCCGTCCTCATACCAAGGAGAGAAGGCGTGAACGTCAGTGATTTGATCGAACTGCTGCAACAGTGTCCCGCCGATCTGCGAGTAGTCGTGAACGGCTACGAAGAGGGCTACGATGACCTCTCACCGGAACAGATTTCGATCGCGAAGATCAGCTTGAACACGGGAAGACATCCTTGGGAGGGAAGGCATCGAGATCCGCGTGATGTGACGGGAAGGAGTCCTGACACCTTGAAGGTAGTTGATGCCTTGGTCCTTCAGCGGGTGTCGCACTGATGCTTGATCTTCCATCTGGCCGGCCCTTAACCTTTCACATAGCCGCTCACTAAACTTTCAATTGGCCGAACCACAAGGTTGTAATCAGCCGAGTGAGTGCGGCGCTCTGTCGGCGCCCGCGGTGCCGGCCATTTCACAATCAACCGGGGAAGCCTCGATGAACATCAAATCCAGACCCTGCGACGGCCTGCACGGGTCGCTTCGGGTCATTTCGTCCAAGTACCATTTCACGCGGGCGATGATCATGGGGTCGCTGGCCCACGGGCGCACCACCATCAACGACGTGTCCGGGGCGTTCGTCGGCAAGATGACTTCGACCACCGAGAACATCGCTGCGTTCGGTCCGGTCATCGAGTTTGCCGGGGACACCTGTGTCATCGACGGCGGTGACTATCGTACCCCGGGGAACGTGATCGATGTCGATGACTCGGGCACCACGCTTCAGTTCCTGCTGGGGGTCGTGGCGGCAACT
>JAPPNE010000170.1 GCA_028818775.1 Deltaproteobacteria bacterium
CATGTCCAGCTCGTTGCTGTAGATCTCCTTCATGCCCGGCACGCCGATGAGCTTGCCGTCGTTGCCGTAGCACCAGCCATGGTAGGTGCACATGAACGACGTGGCGTTGCCCCGGTCGGCGCGGCACACCCGGTTGCCCCGGTGGCGGCACATGTTGAGGAACGCGCGGATGGTGCCGTCCCCGCCCCGGCACAGCAGCACCGGGTCCTCGCCCATGTAGGTGGCGAGGAAATCGTTGGGGTTGGGGATCTGGCTCTCGTGGCCCAGGAACAGCCAGCAGCGCGCGAAGATTCGCTCCAGCTCCTGCTCGTAGATGTCCTGGGAGAAGAAAACCTGGCGGTCCAGCAGGCCCTGTCGGGTGTCCACGAATTCGTTCATGCGATTCATTCCGTTCACCTTGAACCTTTCGCGCTCGCGTCGGTCGATGTGCGGGTGGTTTGGTGGCGATTATATAGGTTTCGGGCGGTTGCCTGTCAACGATGGAACTGGAGCAAGGGGGCGGCATGACAGACGGGGCGGGTTTGAAACGCGCTTCGGCACAGCGTAGCATGAGCCACGAAACGAGGTATGAAGACGGTGAAACTTGATGCGCCTCCCCTGTCCGGCGTCCGCGTCCTCGACTTCGGCCACGTGCTGGCGGCGCCGTTCTGCACCCGGCTGCTGGCGGACCTGGGGGCGGACGTGGTGCGGGTGGAGAGCAGCAAGCATCCGGACTTCCCTTGGCCGTCGTCCTACCGGCACGCGGACGGACGCCACGCCTCTTATCTCAACACCAACCGCAACAAGCGCTCGGTGGCCGTCGACCTGAAGCACCCGGCGGGGCGCGGCATCGCCTGGCGGCTGGCAACGGCCGCGGACGTGGTGGTGGAGAACTTCAGCGCGGGGGTCATGGAGCGGCTGGGCCTGGGGTACGAGTTGCTTCGGGAGGGCAACCCGCGGCTGATATTCGCCAGCATGTCGGGCTACGGCCACGGCGGTCCGCGACGGGACTGGACCAGCATGAACATGAACCTCCAGGGCGCCGCCGGGCTCATGCAGGTCACCGGCGCCGAGGGGGACCCGCCCACCGCCATCTCCAACTCCTGGAACGACTACATCGGCGGGCTCCACACCTGCTACGCCGTCATCGGCGCGCTGACCGAACGGGAGGACACCGGCGAGGGCATCCACCTGGACATGGGCCAGTTCGAGTGCAGCGTCTCGATGATCGCGCCGCTGCTTCTGTCGAGCGCGGTAAACGGGCGAAGCCCCGAGCGCATGGGCAATCGCTCCGCCCACTTTGCCCCGCAGGGCGTCTACCGCTGCGCGGGAGAGGACGAGTGGTGCGCCGTCAGCGTCCACGACGACGCGCAGTGGAGAGCGTTGGCCGAGGCGGTGGACGAGGGAGGCCCGGACCCGCGGCTGGCGGGCGAAAGCCGTTTCGCCACCCTGTCGGAACGGATGCGCCATCACGACGAGATCGACGAACGCATCGAGGCGTGGACCCGTGGACACGATGGCGCGGAGGTGGAGACCCGGTTGCGGCGGGCCGGCGTCCCGGCGGCGCGCATGCGGCGGGTCCAGGACCTAGCCGAGGACGGCGCGCCGTCCGGCGCCTACAAGAGAATGGCCGAGCCTCGGGTGGGCTCGATGCTGACGACGGCGCTGCCCGTTGCGTTTTCCGAGAGTCCCCTGCCCCCGCCGACGCCCGCCCCATGCCTCGGGCAAGATACACGGGAGGTTCTGCGGGAATGGCTGGACCTCCGGGAAAGCGAATTGGCGGAGCTGGCGGGAACAGGGGCGTTGACATAGTGAGCGAATCCGCCGAAACGATCATCACCGACGAACTGCGCCGCTGCGTCGGCCGGAAAGGCCCGGTGCGCACCTTGGGGACGTTGAGCGCGTCGGACGTGCGCCGTTACGTGGACGCCACCGGCGACGTCAACCCGCTGTGGCTGGACGACGAGTTCGCCCGCTCCGCCGGTTACAAGGGACGCCTTCTTCCGCCTATTCTGGTGGGCTGGACGCCCTTCAGCATCAAGGAACCGGAGGAGGGGAGAGGGTCCGCCTTCGACGTGCGCCGGCAGCTCCCGGTGCCCGCGGCCTACACCAACGTGCGCAACGCGGGCAGCGAGACCGAGTGGCTCAAGCCCGTGTACCTGGGCGAGGAGCTTTCCTGCCAAAGCCACATCGTCGACATCACGGCGCGCGAGGGCAGGATGGGCGTCGGGATCTACGTGACGCAACTGGAAGAGGTGCGCAACGCGGAGAACGAGCTGGTATTCACCCGGCGCCACACGGTGGCCCTGTTTCGGGAACGGAAGACAAGGGAATGAGAGCGTAGCGGCGCGTGAATGCCGCGAAGTCAAAGGCACCACGACTGACCATGTCACGCATTGTCGACCTCGGCTCTTTGGCCGGCGCCTACGCCGCACGCCTTCTCGCGGAGTCCGGCCACGACGTGATCCGCATCGATCCCGCGGGCGGCGATGCGGTCCGTCGCACCGGCCCGTTTCTGGGGGATGCGCCGGACCCGGAGCACGGGGCGTTTCACCATTTCCTCAATGCCGGCAAACGGAGCTTCTCGCTCAACCTCGACTCCGCCCCCGGATGGCCTTTGTTCCTGGAGCTGTTGCAGACGGCCGATGCCGTGGTGACGAGCCGGCGGTTGCCCGTTGACGAGGACGACCCGCCGAAAGCAGCTCTCGTGTGGACCGACGTCGAGGAGGCGGAGGACGAGTTGTGCGCCTACGCCCACTCAGGGCTGCTCTCCCTCACCGGACACCGCGACGGCCGGCCCACGCTCATGGGCGGCCACATCATCTATCTGGCCACCGGGATTCAGGCGGCTGTCGCCACGGCCGCCGCCCTCCGCGTGCTGCGGAACACCGGCAAGGGCCAACGCGTGCGCGTCTCCATGCAGGACTGCCTGGAAACCTTCGTCGAGCAGGCCATGGTGGAGTACACCTTCTCGGGAACGCGCACTGAGCGGCGCGGCAACCGCGGCACCATCACCGCCGTCTCCGGGGCGCTGCCGTGCAAGGACGGCCACTGGGTGGTGAGCCAGATCAACCGGCCCGGCCGCTGGGAGAAGTTCATGGAATGGGTCCAGGACCCGGAGCTCATGGCCGACCCTTCGCTGGCGTCCGACGATGCGCAACGGGAGAAGAAGGACTTCATTCTGGACCGGGTGCTGGCGTGGTCGAAGCAGTTCACCAAGTCGGAGATCGTCGAGGAGGGGCAGCGGCGCCGGTTTCCGTCGTCGCCGGTGTCGACGCCGCTGGACCTCACCCGGGACCCGCAGCTCATCGCGCGAGGCTACCTCACCGAAGCGGATGACCCGCGGTTCGGACGCATTCCGTTCCCGCGCGGGGCGGTCGCGCGCGTGCGGAATCAGGAAATGGAGCCGGCGCCCACCCTGGGGCAGCACAACCGGGAGATCCTGGCCGAACTGGGCTACTCCGATGCCGACCATCGCGAACTGGCGGAGACCGGTGCGGTCTGAAGCGTTGGGCGCAAGCGTGGCGAGGAACAAGCAGGGATGACCGGCGCGGAGATGACCATGACCGAGCAGCGATTCCTCGATGACGTCCAACCCGGCGCGGAACTGGTGGCCCGCGAGTACGGCCCGCTGAGCATCATCGACACGGTGCGCTGGGCGGGCCTGCAGGAGAACACGCAGCAGCTCCACTACGACCGCGACTGGGTGCGCGAGCACGCCGGCCTGCGCACCTTCATCGCCAGCGGCGCCTATCGGCAAGCCCTGCTGATGCGCATGCTGACCGATTGGCTGGGACCCCGCGGCCGGCTGCGGAAGCTCGGCATCCGGCACACCTACTCGACCTTCGAGGGCGACACCATGCGGTTCGCCGCGCGCGCCGTGGAGAAGAGCGCCGACCCCGCCGACCCGTGGATCGCGTGCGAGCTGGAGGGCGCCAACCAGGAGGGGCGGCAAGTCCTGACCGGCAGGTGCACGCTGGTTTTGCCCACCCGGTAGCCGCGGGCGCGCCGCCACGCGACCGCCCGGCGGCGGCGCACGCAGCGGCGGCGCCCCGGCCGGGCTACCGGGGCGAGGCGCGGCGTATCACTTCTTCGGAAGAACGATCCCCTTCAACGTTGCGATGAGCGACGGCTCCAGGCCGTAGAGCTTGTTGACGCTGCCCAAGGTCTCGGCGCCGTCGATGGGGTCCACCGCCAAACGCAGCTTCTTGGCCTCCGCCCGCAACGCGGGATCGTTGAGGGCATCGATGAAGGCTTTCTGCATCAGCTTGAGGCGCGCTTCCGGCATGTTGGGCGGCGTGGAGTAGGGGAACTGCCCGCGGTGCGCGTAGTCCGCCACCTCCAGGAGCTTGCGCGCATCCGCGGTCTTGGCGTAGTCGATGGCCCGCGGGATATCCTTGATATCCGGGTGCACGTTGAGCGTGTTCTGGACAACCATGTTGACCCTGCCGGCCTCGAAGGCTTCCCGCCAGATGGATTTCACCGTGTGCAGCGAGCCGCAGTACCCGTCCGCTTCCCCGGCCTCCACCGCCACGCGCGCCCTGGCGCCGCCCCGGTAGCCGTCGACCACCTTCGTGGGCAGCCCGAGCGCCGCTTTCATGAGCTTGGGGATGTCCGAGGTGCTGGTGCCCGGACCGATGGCGGAGATGAACATCTCCCTCTTCGAGCCGAACCAGTCATCCATGTTCTTGATGCCGCTCTTCTGGTTGAAGCTGCAGACGCTGTGGTTGGGGGCGGGCACGCCAAGCCAGCCGAACTTCCGGCCGTCGAACCTTGCCGCGTCGTTGCCCATGACGTGCTGGAGCACCAGCGGGCCGGCGAAGGCGCCGATGGTGAGGCCGTCCGGCTTCGCCGTGTTGTAGATGTAGTTGGCCGCGATCATGCCCGCGGCGCCGGTCATGTTCTGCACGAGCGTCGACGGATTGCCGGGCAGGTGCTTGCCGAGGTGCCGGGCAATCAGCCGGGTATACAAGTCGAAGGAGCCGCCCGGCGAGTAGGCCACCACCAGCTTGACGGTCTTCCCCGCGAAGGACTCCTGGGCGACCGCCGGCACGGCCAGCGCCGCGACAAACGCCAACCCCGACAAGAGCCCGGTGATCATCCTGAAACGTTTGTACATGAGCTTCTCCTCCATGTTGACGGCCTTTCGGACTCCGTGCTGTATAGTACAAACCAAGACCGGGCAACAGGGCCGGGCGCTGCCGGCGGCCCGAGCCGGAAGGGACTTCGAACGCCATGATCATTTCCGGGATGAGTTCACGGGAGGCCAAGGCCCGCGTGGACGAGCACTATCGCAAGGTGGCGCAGCGTTGGCGCGAGCGGGTGACCGGCTCGCCCTTCATGGTTCAGCTCATGGAGGGAAGCCTGCCGCAGGCCGCGCTGCGGACGTTCTTCAAGAACTGGGCTTCCTACACCATCGAGATCAATACCGTGGAGGCGGCATCCTACCACAAGCACATCGCCTTCTTCCGCCGCAACCGCGACCTCATGGCGCCCATGGCCCGCAAGCTGGCCGATGAACTGCTGCACCCCGAGCCGCCGGGACACATTCATGTCGTGCTGGAGACGGCCAAGGCCCTGGGGATCGAGGAGGACGAGGTCTATCTGGAGCCCATGCTGGCGGAGTTCCGCGCCAAGATCGACTTCAAGCGCGCGATCCTGTGGGAGGGGACCGTAGCCGAGTTCTACGCGGCCGGAGCCACCGAGGAACAGACCGGATACTGGTCCGCCGACTGCTTCAAGGCCCTCACCACCCACTACGGCCTTACCGCCGAACAGGCCGTCTATTTCTCCACCCACGAGGAAGCCGACCTCAAGGAGCACGAGGACGGCGTCATGGGCCACGGCAGCTTCCGCCGCCTGGTGCTGCAACGCCTGCTGGAAGGCGGCATCGAAGTGCGCGCCGGCTACGACCTAGACTACTGCGGCCTCACCGCCGTGGACCTCCACGGCGACATCCTCAACGCCTGCCTTTGAACGACGATGCAACATTCGGCTCCAGAGGCACGGCAACCACCGCGGGACGCATCCGCGGACCTGTTGCCGCGCGAAGTGGTGCTCGAGAACATCGTGGGGCTGGCCGCGTTCCTGCCGGTGATCATTGCCACCGCCGTCGCCGCCGGCCCGCTGGTGACCGCGTTCAACGACGTGCTCGGAACCACCCTGTACCTACCTGATCGTGGCCACTGCGCTTCAGGCGTAGGCCGCTTTGCGCCGCTCACGCCCATGGATTTGATTCTGGCGGAGGGGAAGGGATTCAAACCCTCATCGTCAGGTAAACCCCTCTTCATTGACTCTGACCTCGTGACGATCCACTCGTCACACGATTGTATCCCGTCTGCCAATGACGGCTATAGCCGGCCACGTACTCCACACTCGTACGCGCAAAGTCAGCTTCGGCGGCTTCCAGGCTTCGCTCCCACGTGGGGTACAGTCCGGCGCCGAACCATCCGAGGGCAAGCAGGTCGATGCGTTCTTCGTCACTCAGATCCTTTACGAGCTTGACCAGACGTCGGAACGGGGTACTCGTCAGAAACAAGTCCATCGCTTCGCCCGGAAGAACACGCAACCCTCCACTATGTTGCGCGAAATAGTCTTCCAGCACGGACTTCTCTGTTGCCGAGAACCTGTCCTGGGCGGCGATCAACTCCTCCATCCTTGTCCGCTTGATGAACAGCGCAGTCCTTGTGGCTTTGATCCAGCGCGCGACACGCGGCGTTCCGATGTAGCGGACACGGGTTTGGGGCAACCGGCGCGCCGCCTTCACCGCGAATCGTCTGTCGGCGGTGATCAAGTCGGAGTCGGCAACCTCGGCGCATGCCAAGTAGAGACAGTCATAGATTGGATGGTGGAGATCGATGGCGATCTCCGTAGCGCGGCCAAGGAGACCGGCGTCGTCATGGAGGACAAGGATGCGGGACAAACTCGCAAGTTCTTCAAAGTACGGCTGTGAATCGGCAACCTCGCCCCTGGCCGCCTTCTTCCAGATCGTGTTGGCGAATTCGACGAGCACGAGGGCCGGGGCGTACAACTGGAAACGAGGGGCAAGCAACAGCCGCGCCTCCCGGTGCGCGGGCTCGGGCACAAACCACTTGACGACGACGCTGGCATCGACCGTCAGCCTCACCGATCACGGTCCTCGCGCAACAGCTTGGCGCTGTCCGTCTGGGGGGTGCCGGCTGCCTGCGAGATGAGCTTTCCCGTACGGCCCCGGAAGTCCGCGATGCTCCGGTACCTTTCCACCATTTGCGTCAAAAGGTGACGGAGTTCCCCTTCGAGCGACCGCTGGTTCGCTTTCGCCTGCAACTTGAGCTGCTCGATGATCCTGTCGTCAAGGTTGCGGATGGTCAGATTGCCCATGTCATTCCTTTCTGAATGCATTATGATGGCATACCGCTTGCGTCCGTTCAACCACCGCAGCAAAATACAGCCGACGTTACTCCAGCTTGCACCCCTCACGGTGGCGGCGCAGGCAGTCGAGGTTGTAGTGGAAGACCGCGGCCTGGGCGCGGGCGAAGCCGGCACGGCCGGCGCCGTTCGCCCGGCTGCGCTGGTACCGCCGCCAGTCACCCTCGTTGCCGTCGCGCCAGTAGCCGTCAAGGATCTGAGCGGGCAGCGGCTTGAGTTGCGGGCGGGTGTTGTAGCGCGCGCCGGGCGGGCCGTCGCGGCCGGGCAGGCGGCGGCGTTCGCCCAGGAAGCCGTGGAAGGAGTAGAAGGCGTCGGCGCCCGGCAGGAACTCCATCTCGTAGTCGACGGTCCGGTCCGGGTCGGTAATGTCGTCCGCGGACATCGTCGGCCGCTCGCCGAATCCCATCATGAAGGCCCTGGCTTCGGAGTCGAGAAACCGCACCGCGCGCCGGACGGTGCGGCCGGGCGCGTGCGGGTACAGCTCGTTGGAGCGAATGGCGATGTCGATGTCGAAGCGTCCCTCGGGTCCCAACTCCACCGACTCGCCCACCAAGTGGGTGCGCAGGTAGTTGTGCTGCTGCAGCGTGAGGGCCACGGGACGCCCGGCCGCATCCAGAACAACGAACGCGGCGGTGTAGTGGTCGAGCTGGTGCCAGTCGTCCAGGTCGGCTACCAACCGCAGCGGCAAAGCGAACGCCATGGGCAGCGCCGCGGGCAGGCCGCTCACCCGGAAGACCAGGTGGTAGGTGACGACGGTGAACTCCTCGGGCGTCTGCCCGGCCTTCGGCCGCGCCCACAAACCCGTGCGCTCCACCGCGGCGTAGACCACTGGACGCGGATGGCCGTCACCGGGCACGTGCGTGAACTCGGCGCGGACGTCTTCCCGGTAGCGGTTCAGGTCCGCGGGAGTCGGACCGTCGATGCGGAGGCCGTCTCCGGTCACCAGGTGACCGTGGGCGATGTAGTCGCGGTAGAAGTCGATGGGCCCCTCGTGGCCGGCGGGCAGGTGGAAACGCGGCGCGTGCCGGCGGGCCAGAGCCTGATCGGCCGGGCCCGCGACGGGTGCCGGCGGATTCGCGGCAAAGTACTCGGCAAAGCCCGGATACTGCGAGAAATTGCGGTCGGCGGCCCAGGCGCCCGATGTGACCGCCCAGAACAGAAGTCCCGCGATGCAAACGGTCAGGGCCAGGGTTCTCGTGCTCAGGGCTGAAGCCATCTCCGCGCGCTAGCGCCTGCGCTTCCTTCCCGGGCGTAAGCGCAACTCCCGCTTGAGGCCCCCTGCGTCCAGCTTTGCCCGATGGAGATACGCCACCAGGGAACCGTACCCTGTCTCACCGGCGAAACGGACGGGAACCGGCGGGGTCTCATCGAATACCCGCGCCATGTGGAGTCGCACATCGGTGTGGGGACGGTCCCGGCCTTTCCCTGATTGCGGCTTGAATCCCGCCTTCCTCTCGAGCCGGAGGCGACAGTTCACCGTGGCGCCGGCAAAGGGAGAGTACCGGCTGGCCTTGAGTCGCCCCACTCCGGTCCCGTGAGGCTCGCCCACGAGCTCGTAGAGACGGCGGCCGGTATAGACCGGAATCCGCAGCCTGCATCCCTGGCCAGCATCGAAACGGGAGAGCACCGCAAGCAGGGCGCCGGCGGGGTCGAGGGCACCCTTGAGCTGGGCCGGGGCAACCGACGGCGGGTTCCCGCCCTTCCGACGTGGCTTGATGCGCACGACCCTCGGCGTTCCCTCGTTGAAGCCAAGCTCGACCAAGCGCTTCTTGCGCCACCGCTTGCTGCTGTAGCCTGCCCGGACCGGCACGATTTCCCCCGAAACGAACGCGCCGTGGGAATAGGCCGTCGTCTTGAGGCGCGTGAGAGCCTTGACCAGACCACTGGTCTTCAGGCGCAGCCGCACGGCATACGCCGACGCATCGAGGTCGTACGCCGCCGCATCCGGGTCATACGACGCAGCATCGAAGTCGACGCGGAGATCGAGATTGCCCGCACGGATGTCGGCGAAGTACGCGCGGTAGGAAAGCTGCAGCCGGCCTTCTCCCGCGGATGCGGTGGACAGGGAGAGGACCCCCGCGAGCGTCGTCAGGCACAGGCAGCGCGAGATGAGCCGTGCGTGTCGCCATGCTGCGGAGAGTCCCAAGGGCATCCGTAGAGTAAACCAAGGTCAGACCGGTTGGGCAAACGAAGCGGCGGCCATGGGACCACGGCCGCCGCGTGCGCCGAATCCGGCGGCGGGTTGCCTCCACCGCCCCCGTTGGTAATATGCATGGAGAGATGCAACCTGATCGAGGATGCATCCCCCATGGAAACCCTGTTCAACAGCCCGGACAAGTCACTTCCTTGACCAGTCCGCCGTGAAGCACGGGGAGGAAGATTGAGTCGCACGACCCCGCTTCGCCGCGGCGAATTCCTGGCCCTCGTCGCCCTGCTGATGTCGCTCCCCGCGCTCTCGACCGACGCGATGCTGCCGGCGTTGCCCGCCATAGGCCACGACCTCGGGGCACCGCGCCGGAACGACGTGCAGTTCGTCATCACGGCGATGCTCATGGGGCTCGCCCTCGGTCAGATCGTTTTCGGCCCGCTCTCCGATCGTTTCGGACGCAAGCCCGCCATCCATGCCGGCTTGGGCCTGTACATGGCGGGTTGCCTCATGAGCGTCTTCGCTCCGGTCTTCGAGGTTATGATCGCGAGCCGCGTCGTGCAGGGCATCGGAGTGGCGGGGCCGCGCATCGTGATCATCGCCCTGGTGCGCGATCAGTACGAGGGACGGCAGATGGCTCGACTCATGTCGTTCGCCATCGCCGTGTTCATCCTCGTGCCCACCGTCGCTCCGGCCCTCGGACAGGGCATCCAGTGGCTGGCGGGCTGGCGGGCGATATTCGGCACGTTCTTCGCCGTCGCCGCCATCGGATTCGTCTGGCTTGCGCTCCGGCAGCCGGAAACCCTGACCGCCGCCCGCCGGCGACCCCTTTCGCCGCGGTCCGTCGGTGGTGCCGTCCTGGAGGTCCTGCGCATTCGGGCCGCGCGCGGTTATATCCTCGCCACCGCCTGCGCGTTCGCGCCGTTCATCGCCTACCTGAGCTCTGTCCAGCAGATCTTCCAGGAGGCCTACCGGGTCGGCGCCCTCTTTCCGGTCTATTTCGGCGCGCTGGCGCTGGCCATCGGCGGCGCCTCGCTCATGAACGCCCGCCTCGTGCTCAGGTATGGGATGCGCCGGATCACCAGGGCGGCGGCGGGGTCCATCGCGCTGGTCTCCGTCGTTGCGTGGGCGCCGGCCGCCGCCTTCGACGGGCTTCCCCCGCTGTGGCTGTTCATGGCCTACCTGCTGGTCATGTTCGTCTGTTTCGGACTCCTCTTCGGCAATCTCAATGCGCTCGCCATGGAACCGCTGGGCCACATCGCCGGTGTGGGAGCGGCGGTGGTCGCTTCGCTCCCCACTTTCATCGCGGTGCCGTTCGGAGCGCTGGTGGGCCAGACTTTCGACGGCACCATGTACGCCCAGATTGCCGCTTTCGCGGTCTTTGGAGCGGGGGCCTTCGCGGCGATGAAATGGGCCGAGCGCGGCCCGGAGCAGGACGAGAGAAAGGCTTGTTGAAACCCGCGCCGGCAACGTGCACGCTAGTCCAAACTCGTGGCAGGACGAAAGGAGCACGGTTCCATGAAAGGTCTCATCGCATTCTTGATGGCCGTATTCATCGCGGGGCTGTTGTCCGCCGCACGCGTGGCGTATGCGGAGTCGGGCGTACCGAATCCGTTGCGCATCGGCAGCGAAGGCTACTATCCGCCATTCAACTTCGTCGACCAGTCGGGTCAACTCAAGGGGTTCGACATCGACATCGCCATGGCGCTCTGCGAGCGGCTGAAGGTGGAATGCAAGCTGGTGGCGCAGGATTGGGA
>JAPPNE010000171.1 GCA_028818775.1 Deltaproteobacteria bacterium
CGGGTTGAAGGGGTGGCTGAGCGGCCCGGTCGTGCACCGGTGGGGGTTCGGCGCTCTGGAGCGGGGTTCAGCGGTGTGGTCGGGGCGGCTGGGCCGGGGTGGCCGGTCCGGGGAGGACGGGCGGGCGCGGATTCGATCAGGGTTGCAGGATGGCGTCGAGGGCCGCTTGGTGCTGGAAGGCGAAGTATCGGGTGGCGGCGGCGATGCTGTCGAAGCGGGTGCGGTGGAGGATGATCGCGAGCGCGATGTTGGTGCAGGTGGCGTTGTTGCTGGGGGCGAAGCGGGTTCTGGCGAGGCAGGCGTCTTCGGCGAAGGTGGTATCGCGGATGTGATGGTTGACTTCGACGGTCCAGTGTCCGCGGTTCCAGGCGAGCAGTTGCTGGGGGGTTGCCCGGGGGGCGGGGACCGAGGTGAAGCCGTAGACGTGCTCGGTGGTGGTGGTGGCCTCGTGCCCCTGGCGCGCGTCGGTCCGGCGGCGGGTGATGCGGAAGACCTGGGCGACATGGGGATAGTTGAGGAGGCCTGGGAGCGGGGTCAGGACGTCGATGGCGCGTTGCTCGATGCGCCCGTGGGCCTTGCGGACCGGTTCCTGGAAGTGGCGGGTCGCGTCCCGCTCCCAGTCCAGGGTGCTGAGGAGCTGGTGCGTTTCGGGGGCGTTTTTCTTGACGGTCATCAGGTAGTCGGCGGCGTGGGTGGTGACGAGCAGACGGGCGGTCTCGCGGGTGGTGTAGAGCGCGTCGATGGTGAGCAGACGCCCGGCGACGGGCACCTGTTCGAGCAGGGCTCGGACGGCCGCGGTCTCGCCGCCCTGCTCGTGGAAGCCGAGGGTCGCGAGCGGCAGTCCGGTGTCGTGCGCGACCAGGGTTGCGGTTTCGTATCGGGTGGCGGCGTGGCGGTTGGCGCCGCGAATGCGCTTGCCGTCGATGGCGATCGCCTGCCCGAGTGCCAGCCGAGGCATCGCGTAGCGGCGCAGCACCGCCTCGACCTGTTCGGGGTCGACCGAGCCGATCACGCGGTGCAGGGTGGACTTGGAGACCGGCAAGTAGCGGCCGGTCCGGGGGGACTTCCAGGCGCCGATGGCCCGCAGCTCCGCCTGACTGAGCTGCTGCGCGTAGTCGGCGGCGGCGACCGGGCCGCAGCAGTTCGCGAGTCGGGCCAGGATGTAGACGGCGAGCACCGAGGCCACGGTGTGCTTGCGTCCCTGGGCGCGCCGGAAGTCCTGGACCGCGGCCAGTTCCTCGTAGAGCGAGCGCAAGCGGGTCGGCGCCTGCGCCGTCGGACCCTTCGGTTCCCAGGCGGCGGGCAGCGGACGCGGGTCGCGCAATCGCTCGCGGGCGTCGCGTCGCAGGGGGTAGACGTAGAGCCGCTTGGGCTGCCCGTGTGGTTGCGTGTACTGGCCGTTGTGGCGCGCGTATCCGCGGGTATCGCCGAGACACTGCCAGTTCGCGGCCCGGTAGCAGGTGCCGGCAAACCGGGCCGGGTCGACGAAGGTCTCGGCGACCAGCAGGGGGTGGCCGTAGTGCGCCTCCCAGTCCGCGCTGAGCCGCTGCGTCATCCGGGCCAGCGCCCAGGAGCCGAAATCCGGGAAGACCCCGGGCGGGCTCAGGATGACGAACCGGGTGTTGTTCGCGATCAGGTGCAGCCGCCGGTAGCGCATGTCCCCCGACCAGCCGACCCAGCCGTCCCGATGGCGGCTCTTGAACGCGCCCGACTGCCAGCCGGCGAGCGCGAGCCACCGCTCGCGCCATGCGATGACGTAGCGCAGTCCCCGGCCGGCAAACCGCTGGAAGCCGAGGTAGTGGTGGCGGTCGACCTGCTCGTCCCACCGGCTCCGCTCGTCGGGACGCGCCAAGCGGACGGTGACCTCGCAGAGCGAGAACCCCTCCGGCCGGACCGCGAGAATCTCGGGGTGCGTCGCTGCCATGCCGCCAGTTTGACGCACGGCGCGCGAAATAGCCAGCGGCCGCAGGAACGCCCCGGCGTTAACGGGACGTGTCCTCACAGCCTCTCTAGCGTGGGATGGCCCTG
>JAPPNE010000172.1 GCA_028818775.1 Deltaproteobacteria bacterium
CGAGTGAACTCGAAGTTGCCTTTTGTGTTGATGGCATCGAGAATGCGTTTCTGGCCGACATGCGCGAGGCGGGGCGCCTGGCGGTCTACCGCGCAATGGCCGCCAATCCAGATCCGTGTCCCGCCTTTGCGGACTGGACACGGGCGCGCGACGCCGGGATCGAGCTTGCGCCGCCGCCGGCGGTCCTCCACCCCTGGCGGCCCGCCATCGCCGACGTGGACGACTGGCGGGAGCCGCCCAAGCCCGCGCCGGCCGGCCCCGATGCGCTGGTCATGGATTGCGATCCCGAGCCGCCCGAGGGGCAGGCGCTGTGGCGCGCCGCGGAGCGCGCCGGCATGGCGGAACGGCTCTTCGAAGCCGACAGGCGACTCGAAGGCTACGCCTGGTACGGCCGGCTCGACCGCGTCACGGGCATCGACACCCAGGTCATAGACGCCGACGGCAAGACGTGGCCGCTTCACGAGTATCCCGTGCCCGAGCGGACGGGAGCCACCGCCACCCCGCCGGCGACGCGTCCCGACGCGATCCGCATTGCGCTTGCGATCGAAACCGCCGGCGGCCGCGGCCTCACGCTGGATCTCCCCGCCGATCTCGCCTTCGCGGGCGAGGCCTGGAGTTGGGTCCGCGACGCGCTGCCGCTGGTCACCGCGGACAGCGCCCTGGAACCGCGCCGGCTCGCGGAGCTGCTGCGCCTGGGCTTCTTCTCGGCCGACGACGACGCGGAGGCCGACAGCCGCGAGACCCAGGCCGTGCGGTTCGACGAAGAGGCGCTCCACATCGCCACCAGGCTCCTGTGCAGCGAGGATTCGGCGCTGGAGACATCCATTGCCGAGACCGTCCGGCGCGAGATCTTCTGGCTCGTTCCACACAACCGCAAGGTAGAGATCTCCATCACCCGCCCGGACGTCCGCGTCACCCTGGACGATCCTTCCGAATAGTGTCAGGGGAACGTCCGAGGTTCCGCGGCGGCCGGACGAGACTGCGAGTGGAAGCCGGGCAGCCGCGCGTGACGATCGCGCCGCACCTGGAAAGCGGGCCTGCAATCACCGGAGACATGCTTGACCGGGTGTGAGTCAACAGCCTATATGCCCGGGGTGGAGTTCGAATGGGACGATGCCCGCCTCGATCGTCGCGGCATCGACTTTGCCCGTGCCGCCCGCGCGTTCCTGGACGTCGTCAAGGTCCACCCCGGCCGGCCGAACGCCATCCGACGGTTCTGTGGCCTGCTCTCGGGCCTGCTCGGAAAGCCGCATGCCGCGGCGCCTGTGCGATACGCAGCCAAGGCCGCTGCGGTGGCTCCATTCACGTCACGGCCGGTTCCTGGCATTATTGGACTACAAGGGAGAAACGACATGACGGGATTCGAGATCGCCACGCTCGCCATCGCCGCCGGTCAACTCGCCGTCGCAGCCGCCGCGGTCGGGGCCGTCCTCCACGGCATCCGGCAGATGCGCCACGCCGGGGATCAGCGCGAGAAGCGCGAGGATGCCCGGCATACGGAATCCATGACCGCGCTCCAGGCCCTGGTCCAGGGGCTCGAACGCCAGGGAGAAGCGCTCCAGCGCCAGGGAGAGGCGCTGGAAAGGCAGGGGGCCGTGCTCGAAGCAGCCTTGAAGGACCGGGCCTAGCGCCCGGCGCCGGAAGGGAGAGGCGCCGGGCGGGAAACCATCATTACCGCCAGGGCGCTCGACATCCGGCCATGCGAGGAATGCGGGGACACGCGGCCGGCGTTCGAGCTTCGGATCAACGACCGCGGGGACCTCGCCGCCTGGAACGTCTGCTAGGACTGCCTGCACTCCGAAGCGGCCGCGAACCAGGGAGCCTGGAGACCGAGATGCGGACCGCGACGATGATCGCGGCCATCGAGGACGAACTCAACCCGCCTCCCAGCAGTCCCGGCCGACATCCCGAACCTTCACCGCCGAATCGCCGAACTCTACCGGCGCAGGACGGAGCGTCCGGCCGAAAACCCTCGCCCGCCCCGTGACAATCGCGCGCGGTGGTGACTTCCATCACCCGCCCGCACTCCACCCCTCCCGGCAGAATCGCCCCGCGCCGCCCGGAGCCGAGGCCGCCCGTTTTCGGGCGCAGGGCGGCCGGGACGCGGGAGCGGCCGTTGCCCGCGGCAGCATTCATCCCTCCCGCAAGGAGACCGCCCCACGGAACTTCTCGCGCGCGGGTACGCCGGAAGCTGCCCGCGAACGGCCGGAGGCCCGACGGCAATCAGACACCTGTCGTCAAGTTCTCGACCCCGCCCGGCCGTTCCGCCCGAGCATCCCCATCCCCTGCGCGCCCCGCCCCGGCCACCCGGCCAGAGCGGGACGCCTTCATTTTCAGCCACATGGAGATCGCCAATGCCCGGGGCCACGGCCCCGGCGGCCGGTATGCGATTCCCCGGCACTCATTTTGCACTGCCTGATCCCCTGACGGGGCCGAAGGCCGGATCAGATGAATCCGGCCGCGAAAGAGAACGCCATGGAAATCCCAAAACCGATGGAAGCGCTGATCGGCGCGCGCGGGACGGCCAGGCTCACGGGCCTTTCCCTGCTCGACCTCGACTCGATGACCGTCCGGGAACTGCGGTCGCACGGACTCACCGCGGCGCAGGCGGGGAGGGTCAAGGCCGCGTTCGAGCTGGGCCGGCAACTGCTCGAAGCCGAAGCCTGCGTGCACGAGAACGCTCCCATGGTCAGAACTCCCGAGGACGCTTACCACTACATGCGGCCGCGGTACGTGAACGAATACCGGGAACACTTCGATGTGCTGTTGATGACCAACCGGAACAGGCTGATCCGCCGCCATCGGGTCTCCACGGGCAGCCTCACTTCGTCCGTGGTCCATCCTCGCGAGGTGTTCCACCCCGTCATCCGCGAGTCCGCGGCCGGGGTCATCTTCACCCACAACCACCCCTCGGGCGACCCCTCGCCTTCGCGCGAGGACGTGGACATCACCCACCGGCTCCGGCAGGTGGGCGAGGTGCTGGGAGTCCGCATCCACGACCACGTGGTCTGCGGGCATGACCGTTTCTTCAGCTTCAGCAGGGAGGGCCTCTTGTGACCATTCAGCATCCCGCCGGCCCGCCGCCGGCCATGCACCCCATGGACCCGCGCCGCGGCCGGGACCTCTCGCCGATGTTCTCGGCGTTCCTGTCCTGGCTCCTGGATCCCGAACCCATGACCAGCCCGGCCATCACCAACGTCGCCGTCTCCGGCAACTGCGTGCTGGCCGCAACCGACCACAACCCGCTGTTCGACACCCATCTCGGATCGCTCGACGACTTCGAGAGGAACATCCGCGGCTGGGGCCAAGCCTGCGGCGCCGATGCCCGCATGGTCGAAGGCCTCGTCGCCCGCGTAAGGAGGACCGGCCAATGAGCTTCCCTGATCTCCCCGAAGGCTACGACCGCCACAAGGACGCCCTTGCCATCGTCGATCCCGGCGCCTCGAACCCGGCCGGCGTGGCGCTCGCCATCCACCAGGCATGCAGCCAGGTCATCCACGAGGGCGGCAATCAGCAGGAAGACCCCGCGGTCCGCCTCATGACCAATTGCGGTAGGGACGCCGGTTACCCGGCGCCCCC
>JAPPNE010000173.1 GCA_028818775.1 Deltaproteobacteria bacterium
AAAGGGGACATCTCTGCTTTGTCAAAAGGGGACATTTTGGCTTTGGTTTGACAACATTTTCCGCCACATAGGCGAAACCGGCTCCACCCCGCCCCTGGATTCCTCCGGCGGAGACGTTATGAATCGTCATTTCGTGGTCGGGGGGCTCGCGAACTTTTTCACGGCGAAGGTGGCGGCGTTGCGCACCCGCGCGTCGGCATCGTCGGTGGCGGCGCGGGTGAGGGCGTCCAGGGCTTCGGCGCTCACCTCCGTCGCCTTGGCGAGGCTGGTCACCACCGCCACGCGTACCAGCGGCTCGGGGTCGCGCATGGCTTCCAGGAAGGCGGGTGCGCGACCGATGCCCGGCACGCCGGTGTCCGGCCCCTCGTGGATGTCCCGCAGGCAGTACACGGACATGCGCCGCTGGGTGGCCGAGCCGTCGCGTAGAAGCGCTTCAAGGCGCCCTTCCACCTCCGGGTAGCGTTTGCCGAGGTCGGTGAGCAGGAGTTGCGTGGCCCAGCGCAGGTCCTGGTCGCGGTTTCCCAGGCCGTGGGCGAGCACATCAAGGCAGAGGGCGTTCGGACGCGCCACTTGCCCGAGGGCGTAGGCGACGGGCCAACGCGGCGCGGTTCGCAAGCGCCGGTCGAGAGCGTCGGCGACCCGGGGCTCCTCGGCCGCCAGGGCCACCAGTTCCTCGACGGCGCGGCGTACCACTCCCTTGTCGGTTTGCTCCAGCGCTTCGAGCAGCGGCCCCATGCGCTGGTCCAGTGTCGTATCCCCCATACAGCGGTACTATTGCAGTGTCTGGCTAGTGTGCGGGATGGACGCGGCGTCTTAACGCGCTTCGGATTGACCGATCACGTCGCGCAGGCGGCCCGGGAAGTCCGTGATGATGCCGTCGACCCCCAGGGCCAGGAGCTCGCTCATCTCATCGGCGTCGTTGACGGTCCAGACGTGCACCTCGACGCCCAGGGCATGGGCGGCGGCCAGGGACGCGGACGTGACGAGATCGATGCCCTGGTGGCGGCGCGGTATCTGGAGCGCCCGGCCGGGAACTTCGGACGGCGGCGCCTGCCCCGACCACAGCGCGGTCATGAGGGAGCGGATCTCGCCGGTGGAGAAGCCCGTGGCGACGGGCAGGCCGCGCGCCCGGATCACCGCGCGGGCGGAGCGCATGGTGGCGTCATCCTCCGCCGCCACCAGCACCTGGGGCGCCCTGCCGAACTCCTCGACGAGATCGAACAGCGTCTCCATGGCCGGCCCCGGCAATTCCTTGATCTCCACCGTGGCCCTGACGAGAGGGAACTCCGCGAAGAACTCCCGCAGGGTGGGGATGCGAATGCCCTGCCCGCGGAAGGGATGCGTCGAGCCGCCGTCGGCCGTGAAGCGGTAGCCGGCGTCGAGCCGCTTGATCTCCTCCAGGTTCATCTCCCGCACCGCGCCGCTGCCGTCGGTGGTGCGCTCGACGGTCGCGTCGTGGATGATCACGACCTCGCCGTCGCGGGTCGCGTGGACGTCCATCTCGAGAAAGGTGGCCGCCTCCTCCAGGGCCCGGCGAAAAGACACCAAGGTGTTTTCCGGCTGGGTGCCGGCGGCGCCGCGATGGCCGGCGATGCGCGGCGGGGAACCGGAGAAGAATGCGTGCGGCGAGGGATCGGTCATGGTTCGGGCGTCTTGTGGAACGGATGGACCGTGGACCGTTCCTTGAATTTTCGCCTTGTGGAATCTATGATTCCTGGATTCGTTGTCGTCGCGGCCGCGGGCCGCCGGAACCATCGACATTGATAACCGCGGCGACCCTTCCGGGTCAAACAAGCAACCCGCGGGGGACTGGTGATCCGCCGGACGGGGAACGCCGCAAACCACGGAACCTACCACGCAAAGGACCTAGATGGCTGTAGAGGACAGGCTTCTCCGACTGAAGGAACTGGACCGCCGGGCGGAGCTCGGCGGCGGCGAGGTGCGCATTCGCCGGCAACACAATGAAGGCAAGCTGCTGGCGCGGGAACGCATCGAGATCCTGCTGGACCAGGGCAGCTTCGTGGAGCTGGACCGGCTGCGCACCCACGACTGCACCGACTTCGACATGCAGGACCAGAAGATCCCGGGTGACGCCGTGGTCACCGGATCGGGCGCCATCGACGGCCGCAACGTCTTCGTCTACGCCCAGGACTTCACCGTGTTCGGCGGCAGCCTGAGCGGGGTGGTGGCGGACAAGATCTGCAAGGTCCAGGAAATGGCCATGAAGAACGGCGCGCCGATCGTGGGCATCAACGACTCCGGCGGCGCGCGCATCCAGGAAGGGGTCGTCAGCCTCGACGGCTATGCGAGGATCTTCGCCAACAACGTCACGGCCTCGGGCGTGGTGCCGCAGATCTCAGCCATCATGGGGCCGTGCGCCGGCGGCGCGGTCTACTCGCCGGCCATCACCGACTTCATCTTCATGACCAAGGACACGGGCTACATGTTCATCACCGGCCCGGACGTCATCAAGACCGTGACCCACGAGGAGATCACCAAGGAAGAACTGGGCGGCGCCGAGACCCACACGCGCAAGAGCGGCGTGGCGCACTTCTCGGCGGACAACGACAAGGACTGCCTGCTCATGATGCGCGAGCTCATGAGCTTCCTGCCCAGCAACAACCTGGAGGAGCCGCCGTTCCGCCCCACCGAGGACGATCCCTACCGGCGCGACCAGCGCCTGCAGCACGTGGTCCCGGAGAACCCCAACCTGCCCTACGACATGAAGGACCTCATCGGCGCGGTGGTGGACGAGGGTTACTTCTACGAGGTGCACAAGGAGTTCGCTCCCAACATCGTGGTGGCGTTCGCGCGTCTGGGCGGACGGACGGTGGGCATCGTCGGCAACCAGCCGGCCCACCTGGCGGGCTGCCTGGACATCAACGCGTCGGTGAAGGCGGCCCGCTTCGTGCGCTTCTGCGACTGCTTCAACATCCCGGTGATCACCTTCGTGGACGTGCCCGGGTTCCTGCCCGGCACCGGCCAGGAATACGACGGCATCATCCGCCACGGCGCCAAGCTGCTGTTCGCCTACGCCGAGGCCACCGTGCCCAAGATCACCATCATCACCCGCAAGGCCTACGGCGGCGGCTACATCGTCATGGCCAGCAAGTTCCTGCGCGGCGACATCAACCTGGCCTACCCGGCCTCGGAGATTGCGGTGATGGGCCCCGAGGGCGCCATCAACATCGTCTTCCGCGACCAGCTCAAGGACGCGAAGGACGAGAAGAAGACCCGGCAGAAGCTGGTCGACGACTACCGGCGGCTCTTCGCCAACCCGTTCCGCTCCGCCGAGCTGGGCAACCTCGACGCCATCATCCTGCCCGAGGACACCCGCCCCACGCTGATCCGCACGCTGGAGATGCTCAAGAACAAGCGCGAGACCAATCTCCCCCGGAAACACGGCAACGTGCCGCTCTAGGGGCCCGGCGGAAGCGTCCGAACATGTTCAAACGAATCCTGGTGGCCAACCGCGGCGAGATCGCCGTCCGCATCATCCGGGCGTGCCGCGAGCTGGATATCGAGAGCGTGGCGGTCTACTCCGAGGCGGACCGCGACGCGCTCCACGTCAAGTACGCCGACTTCTCCTATCCGGTGGGTCCGGCGCCGTCGGCCGAGAGCTACCTGCGCATCGACCGCATCATCGACGCGGCCAGGAAGAGCCGCGCCGAAGCGATCCACCCGGGCTACGGCTTTCTCGCGGAAAACCCCGCGTTCTCGCGCGCCTGCGACGAAGCCGGCATCGTCTTCCTGGGGCCGGCCCCGGACGTCATCAAGCAGATGGGCGACAAGGTCCACGCCCGCGCCCTCATGAAGAAGGCCGGCCTGCCGGTGATCCCGGGCTCGGACGACATCCTCAGCTCCGAGGAGGAGGTGCTGGAGACCGCCGAGGCCATCGGCTACCCGTGCGTGCTCAAGGCCGTGGCCGGGGGCGGCGGCAAGGGGTTGCGGCTGGTGGAATCGAGCGACGAAGTGCGCTCGGCCTTCCGGGCGGTGCGCTCCGAGGCCGCGTCTTCCTTCGGCGACTCCCGGCTCTACGTGGAGAAGTACCTGGAACGCTGCCGCCACATCGAGGTGCAGCTCCTGGCCGACATCTACGGCAAGGTGCTGCACCTGTTCACCCGCGAATGCTCCATCCAGCGGCGCCACCAGAAGATCATCGAGGAGTGTCCCGCTCCAAGCATCGACGTGCGCATGCAGAAGGCCATGGGCAAGACCGCGGCCCAGGGCGCCAAGGCGCTCAAGTACACCGGGGCCGGCACCATGGAGTTCCTGGTGGACCGCCAGAAGAACTTCTACTTCCTGGAGATGAACACCCGCCTGCAGGTGGAGCACGCCATCACCGAGCGGGTCATGGGCATCGACCTGGTGAAGGCGCAGATCAACGTGGCCGCGGGCATGCCGCTGCCCTGGTCCCAGCGCCAGATCCAGGGCGCGGGCCACGCCATCGAGTGCCGCATCTACGCCGAGGACCCCGAGACCGACTTCATGCCCTGCCCGGGCAAGATCGAGGGGCTGCGCCTGCCCGAGGGCTTCGGCATCCGCAACGACTGCGGCGTGTACGAGGGCGCCGAGATCCCCATCTACTACGACCCCATGATCGCCAAGCTCATCGTCTGGGGCGAGGACCGCGCCGAGGCCATCCGGCGCCTCAAGCGCGCCTTGCGCGAGTACCAGGTCCGGGGCGTCAAGACCAACATCCCGTTCCATCAATGGATGCTGCGCCATCCGCAGTTCATCGAAGGCGACTTCCATACCGGGTTCGTGGACGAGCAGCGCGGATTCATGCCGCGGGAGGAAGTCTACCCGGACCGCCACGTGGCGCTGGCATCCGCGGCCATCGTGGCGCTCCACCGGGAGCAGGAACGGGCGCTCCAGATGGTGGAGAAGGGTGCGTCCGAGCAGTCCGGGTGGCGCGACGTGGGGCGCCGGGAGGCGCTGCGGCTCAAGCCCGACGCGTCCGCCCCGGGACGCGGGTGGTAGGGCCATGGCGTTCATCGCAAAGCTCGGCGGCCAGACCTCGGTGGTGCGCATCACCGAGACCGAAAAGTCCATCTACAAGGTGGTGGTGGACGGAAACGAGTTCACGGTGGACGGGCGGCGCACCGGCCGCAACAACTACTCGCTGCTGATCGACAACCGCTCCTTCGAGGTGGACGTGGACGTGGACGCCATGGAGGACGAGTACCGCGTGCTCCTCGACGGCCGCACCTACCACATCAGCATGTCCGACGAACGCCAGGTGCGGGTCGGCGGGCGGCAGTCCGGCATCGAGGTGTCCGGCCGCCAGGAGGTCAAGATTCCCATGCCCGGCAAGGTCGTCACCGTGCTCGTGAACGAGGGCGACACCGTGGACAAGGGACAGGGCCTGGTGATCGTCGAAGCCATGAAGATGGAAAACGAGGTGCGCGCCCCCAGCCCGGGAAAGGTCACGGAGATCCGCGTCAAGACCGACGAGGCGGTGGAAGCCGGGCAGGTGCTGGTGATCGTGGAGTGAACGCCCCCGCCAAGAACTCCGCTCGCCCTGAGCCCTTCGACAAGCTCAGGACAGGCCTTGCGAAGCGAAGTCGAAGGGCGCCTATTCTTCGTCCCCGTCGTCCCCTTCCGACATCCCCTCCTCCTTCCGCCTCATGAAATAAACCAGCACGATGGTGAGCCCGTAGAGCGCGGTCAGCGGCAGCGCCAGCAGGATCTGCGAGACCACGTCGGGCGGCGTGAGCACGGCGCCCAGCACGACGATGCCGAGCAGGGCGTAGGGGAAATGCCGCATCATCATGCGGTGGTCGATGAGCCCCACCCGCGCCAGGAACACCCCCACCACCGGCAACTCGAACACGACCCCGAAGGCCAGCATGAGCTTGGCCGAGAATCCCAGGTACTCGCTCACGCGAATGGCCGGACGGATGTCCAGTTGCGCGTACTGTTCCAGGAAAAAGCGGTAGCCCACGTCGAAGATGACGATGTAGCAGAAGCCGGCCCCCAGCAGGAAAAACAGCGTGCCGTAGACCACGAAGGCCCTGGCGTAGCGTTTCTCCTTGCTGTAGAGGCCCGGCGCCACGAATTGCCAGGCGTGCCAAAGGAGCACCGGCAGGGCGACGAAGACCGCGGCCACGAAGGCCACCTTGAGCTTGGCGAAAAAGGCCTCGGCCACGCCCGTGCCGATGACGGTGAGGCCCGCGGCTTCGAGGCGCAGCAGGGGCGCGGTCATGAAGGCGATGAGCCAACCCGCCACCGCGTAACAGGCCAGGAAGGCCACGAACACGGCCACGGCGGACCTGATGAGCCGCGAGCGCAGTTCCTCCAGGTGCGCGGTCAGCGGCATGCTGGCGTCGTCCGACAGCCGCTCCTTCTCTTCCGCGCCGACGCTCTCCTCCGCGCCCGCTCCTTCGTCCGCGTTCACTCTTTCGTGGGGGGATCGCCCGCTGGAGAAATGGTATTGGCGGGGGCGCCTTCTCCGGACGGCTCGGGTTGCGTGCTCTCGCTCGAAGGGGGCGTCTCGATCTCGTCCGCCGCGGTTTGCAGCTCGCGCTTCATGTCGTCGGTGGTGCGGCGAAACTCGGCCAGCCCCCGGCCCAGGGCGCGCGCCATCTCGGGCAGCTTCTTGGGCCCCAGGACGATCAAGGCCACGGCCAGGATCAAGAGCAGCTCGGGCATTCCGATACCAAACATTCCGACTCCCAGAGGGTAGGCTAAGGCATTTGCGGGGGGGAGTCAAAGAGTGCTGCGGACGGCGCGGCGGCGCCGTCCGCGCTTTGACTCGGTCTGTTGCGTAGTGGTATGTTGCCCGTCAACATGCCCCGTTCCGCCATCGTCACCGACCCGGTGTTCCTCAAGCACGAACCGGGTCCGTACCACCCCGAGAACCCGCAACGGATCAAGACGCTTCTCGACCTCGCCGCCGAGGTCACGGGTGGCGGCGACCGCTTCGAGCTGCTGCCCTTGCGCGCGGCGGCGCAGGCGGAACTGGAGCTGTGTCACGGTTCGGACTACATCGACCTTGTCCGCTCCACTTCCGGGCACAACCGCTTCGCCCTCGACGGCGACACGATCACGTGCCGGGACTCGTTCGGCGTGGCGCTGATGGCGGTGGGCGGGTTCCTGCAACTGCTGGACGCGGTGGCGGCCTCCGACTACGGCAACGGCTTCACCATGGCGCGGCCGCCGGGGCATCACGCGCTGCGCAACCGCGGCATGGGCTTCTGCCTGTTCAACACGGTGGCCATCGGCGCCCGCTATCTCCAGGAGAAGCACGGCGCGCGGCGGGTCGCCATCATGGATTGGGACGTGCACCACGGCAACGGCTCGCAGGACGCGTTCTACGACGATCCCTCCGTGCTGTTCCTGTCGACGCACCAGTATCCGTACTATCCGGGGACGGGCGCCGCGGACGAGGTAGGGAGCGGCCGGGGAGAAGGCTACACGGTGAACGTGCCGCTGCCCGCGGGCTGCGGCGACGCGGAATACCTGGCGGTCTTCAGGGACATCATCGTCCCGGCCATCGAGCGCTACGAACCCGACTGGCTGCTCGTGTCGGCCGGGTTCGATTCGCACCGCGACGATCCCCTGGCCGCCATGGGCGTCACCGAGCAGGGCTTCGGGGTCATGGCCAACGCGCTGCTGGAGCTGGCGCGGAAACACACCGGCGGCAAGATCGCGTTTCTGTTGGAAGGGGGGTACGATCTCGCCGCGCTGCGCAACTCCGTGGCCACGGTGCTGGAGTGCATGCAGTCGGAGGAAGCCGCCTCCTTCGAGGCGAGCGGAGAGCGCATCGCGACCCGTATCCGCGAGGTGCTTCAAATACACGAGCGG
Organism: Deltaproteobacteria bacterium; assembly: GCA_028818775.1. NCBI lineage: Bacteria > Pseudomonadati > Myxococcota > Myxococcia > Deltaproteobacteria bacterium. The sequence goes on from JAPPNE010000173.1 coordinate 7,810, forward strand.
TATCGGTAGAGCAACGCATCCTGAGAAACACCATGGGAAATCCCAACGGACGCAGAGTTGTCATCACCGGCATGGGCATGTTGACACCCCTGGGCATCGGCGTGGAGGCCAACTGGGAAGCGGTTCAGGCCGGGCGCTCGGGGATCGGCCCCATCACCCGCATCGAAGGTATCGAGTCCTTCGCGTGCCGCATCGGCGGCGAGGTCGACGACTTCAACCCCCTGGACTACATCGACGCCAGGGAGGTCAAGAAGATGGACCTGTTCATGCAGTACGCCATGGCCGCGGCGCAAATGGCGGTGGAGGACAGCGGGTTCTCCGTCAGCGGCGACGAGGCGTTCCGGGCCGGGTCCATCGTGGGCGTGGGCTTCTGCGGCATCGCCACCATCGAACACTACCATGAAGTGTACCTGAAGCAGGGGCCGCGCAAGATATCGCCCTTCTTCATCCCCAAGGTCATCTCCAACCTGGCGCCCGGACAGATCGCCATCCGCCACGGTCTCAAGGGGGTCAACTGGACTCCGACGTCGGCGTGCGCGTCCGGCAACAACGCCGTGGGCGAGGCCTTCCACCTGATTCGCGAAGGGCGGCAGGACGCGGTCATCGCCGGCGGCACGGAAGCGGCCACGACTCCCCTGGGGCTGGGCGGGTTCGCCGCCATGAAGGCGCTGTCCACGCGCAACGACGAACCGGAGAAGGCGAGCCGGCCGTTCGACAAGGACCGGGACGGTTTCGTCATGTCCGAGGGCGCGGGCATGCTGGTGCTGGAGGAGCGCGAACGCGCGCTGCGGCGCGGCGCGCGGATCTACGCCGAGATGATCGGCTACGGCACCAACGGCGACGCCTACCACATCACCTCCCCCTCTCCCGACGGCGAAGGCGCCGCTCGCTGCATGGCGCTGACCCTGGAGGACGCCGGCGTCGAAGCGACGGAAGTAGACTACATCAACGCCCACGGCACTTCGACACCGTACAACGACGCCAACGAAACCGCCGCCATCAAGACCGTGTTCGGTGAGCACGCCGGCGCGCTCGCCGTCAGCTCCACCAAGTCCATGACCGGCCACCTGCTCGGCGCCGCCGGCGCGGTGGAGGCCATCTACAGCGTGCTCGCGCTGCACCACGGCATGCTGCCCCCCACCATCAACTACGAGACGCCCGACCCCGACTGCGATCTCGATTACGTACCCAAACAGCCGCGGGAGGCGGACATTCGGGTCGCCCTTTCCAATTCCTTTGGATTCGGCGGCACCAACGCGTGCATCCTGCTCAGGAAGGCGACATGACACAAACAGCACCGCGCAGCGTCATACTGGGCACGGGCGCCGCCGTTCCCTCCAAGGTGGTCACCAACAACGACCTGGCCAAGATCGTCGACACCAGCGACGAGTGGATCACCACCCGCACGGGCATCAGGGAACGGCGGGTGCTGGAGGACAGCAAGGCCACCTCGGACCTGGCGCTGCTCGCCTCGGAGCGGGCGCTGGAGGACGCCGGCCTCGACGTCGGGGACCTGGACGCCATCATCGCGGGCACGTGCACGCCGGACTACCAGTTTCCCAGCCTGGGCTGCGTCCTCGAAGCCAAGCTCGGCGCCAAGGAGGTGTTCTCGTTCGACGTGAACGCGGCCTGCTCGGGCTTTCTCAACGCGCTCTCGGTGGCGGACCTGTTCATCCGCTCCGGGCGCATCGGCAACGCCCTGGTGGTGGGCAGCGACGTGCTCAGCCGCTACCTCGACTGGCAGGACCGCAGCACGTGCATCCTGTTCGGCGACGCCGCCGGCGCCGCTGTGCTGGGTCCCGGCGACAACGGCGACCGGGGCATCCTCAGCACCCGGCTCCAGACCGACGGTTCCTACGCCGAGACCCTCTACATCCGCGCCGGGGGCACCAAGAAGCCGGCCACGCGGGAGACCGTGGAGAACCGCGAGCACTCCATCTACATGAACGGCAAGGAAGTCTTCAAGGTGGCCGTCCGGTCCATGGAAGACATCAGCCGGCGAGTGCTGGAGGAGGCCGGCCTGGGCGTGGAGGACGTCTCCCTGGTGGTGCCGCATCAGGCCAACCGCCGGATCATCGCCGCCCTGGCCGCGCGCCTCGACATCCCCATGGACAGGGTCGTCGTCAACCTGGACAGGTACGGCAACACCTCCGCCGCCTCGGTCCCGGTGGCGCTGGACGAGGTCCGAAGGGCGGGACGCATCGCCGAAGGCGACATCGTGCTGCTGAACGCCTTCGGCGCCGGCTTCGCCTGGGGCGCCTCCGTGATCCGGTTCTGATGCCCGGGTCGCCGGCCCACCGACCGCCCTCCCTCACGTGATCCCGGCCGAAGCCTTCGCGCTCGCCTGCGGGTTCTTCACCGCCGTCAACCTGATCTTCCTCAAGAAGGGATTGGCCCACGGCAATCCCATCAGCGCCACCGTCCTGTCCCTCGCCATCAACGTGCTGAGCTTCTGGAGCTTCGTCCTGGCGGTGCTGCCGTGGGACGAGATCCTCCGGCCCGAGCTGCTGATCTTCGTGCTGGTGGGCCTGATCCAGCCCGGCGGCACGCGCTTCCTCGCCTATCTGAGCGTGGAGAAGGTGGGGGTGGCCGTCACCGCGCCGCTCCGCGCCACCACGCCGCTCTTCTCCTCGCTCCTGGCCATCGCCGTGCTGGGCGAGCAGCTCACCCCGTCCGTGGGCGCGGGCACCGCTCTGGTGGTCGGCGGCATCACTCTGCTGAGCCTGAGCGAGGAAAAGACGGGCGGGTGGATGAACGTGCTGGTGGCCCTGCCGCTCCTGAGCGCCTTCGTCGCCGGCTCCACCCAGGTCATCCGCAAGATCGGCCTGGCCGGCATCAGCCTCCCCATCCTCGGCGCCGCCACCACCACCGGCACCTCACTGGTCGCCATCGCGGTGTCGCTGACCGTCTCGCGCAACTGGTCCATGGTGCGCTTCCACCGCCGCGCCCTGGGCTACTTCATCCTGGCCGGCTGCTCCGTGACCCTGGGCGTCGCCAGCATCTTCATGTCCCTGCACCTCTCCGACGTCGTCATCGTCGCCCCGCTGGCAAGTCTGAGCCCGCTCTACAGCCTCGTGCTCTCGGCGGTGTTCCTGCGGGACGTGGAGGTGATCACGGCGCGCAAGGTGGTGGCCGCGGGGTTGATCGTGGTGGGGGTGGTGCTGATAACGGCCATCCGCTGAAACCACGGGTCACAGGGTGTTGAAAATCCCCGCGGACCGGGCCACAGTCGCCCCAAAGGAGGCCGACATGAGAAAGGTATTCAGCGAGCACGTCCCCGCCAACACCGGGTGGTCCGGGGACCTCAGGGAAGGGCAGATCATCCGCATCATCGCGATGTCGACGGTGGACTTCCTGGTGCTGGACCGGAACAACCTGCGGGAGCGGTTCGATCAGGCGCGAACGAAGGTCTACAACGGGAAGATCTTCCTCAGCACCGGCGACAAGCTCATGTCGCGGGACAACCAGCACTTCATGACCATCGTGGAGGACACGTTCGCGGAGGGGACGCACGACCTGCAGAAGGGGATGTGCAGCGGGCGCCGGTTCCAGTTGGCGAAGCAGGAGGGGCGGCTCAGGGAATACTACCACCGGGACTACCGGGACGACGAGATTCCCGACCACGGCTGCTGGGAGAACCTGTCCGGGGCGCTGGCGCCCTACGACATCGCGCCGGAGGACGTGCCGAGCCCGTTCAACCTGTTTCAGCACATGATCATCGACGGCAAGACCGGGCTCATGCAGCACACCACGATTCGGCCGGCGGCGCCCACCAATGTGGACATGCGCGCGGAGCGCGATCTGCTGGCGGCTTTCAGTGCGTGCCCGGACATGCCGGTGGGGGGGAAGCCGGTGGACGTGGAGATTTACGAGGAGGATTGAGGGGAGCCCCTCCTCACCCCTGGATTCCCGCTTCCGCGGGAATGACGTCATTCGGACGAAGGCGTCTACTCGAAGCCCATGCGGCGGCCCCAGTTGGACGGGTCCTTGAGGAAGTCGAGGATCTGGTTGCGGTTTTCCTCGGAGAAGAAGCCGGTGTCTTCGCCGGCGCTGAGGACGTCGTCCCAGTTGGAGAGGGTGTGGAGGCTGATGTCGTGGTCGGCGAGGTTCTTCTTGCCCTCGTGCAGGTCGAGGGCGTCGGAGCTGTACTCGAAGACGCAGAGGCAGTGGGTGATGCGGGCTTTCTGGGCGCGCACGCCGATGTTGAAGCGGAGCTTGCTGAAGCCGTCGGTGACGAGGTCCTCCACCAGGGTCACCCGCTGGCCTTCGTCCAGGACCCCTTCGATCTGGTTCGTGTGGCCATAGCCCTTGGGGTTCTTGCGGATGTAGATCATGGGCTTGCGCAGGTAGTGGGACATGAAGGCGGCGTAGGGAATGCCGGCGGTCTCTCCTCCGGCCACCACGTCCATGTTGGCGAGGCCGATGTCACGGCGCGCGATCTGCGCCAGGGCTTCGAGGATCTCGTCCCGCGCCTCCGGAAAGGACAGCAGCCGGCGGCAGTCGATGTAGACCGGCGAGACCCGGCCCGACACGAACACGAACGGCCGGTCGCTGTACACCTGGATCGACTGCGTGCTCAGCAGCAGCTCGGCGATTCTCTTTCCGGTCTCTGACATGGGTGCGGTTCCTCTGGGTGGAATGATTCGACGGCGTTTCTCAGGATGAACGGTTGCTGGCTTAACACGGCCCGTGAACCTTTGCCAGCCGTTGTTTCCGTTCGTCCTTTCCTGTTACGATTTCCCCTCTTCCGACCGTCGGGCAGGCACATGGAAGTTCCCCAAATCAACAAGGACAGGCTTTTGCGCGACCTGAACGCGGTGTCGCGCATCGGCCTGGGCGAGGGCGGTTCGGTCACGCGGCTGGTTTTCTCGGTGCACGAGCTCCGCTCGCGCCAGTTGCTGGTTCACCTGATGAACCAGGCGGGGCTCGACGTGCGCGTGGATGCGGCGGGGAACATCTTCGGACGGTTTGCGAGTACGCGGGAGGGACCGGCGGTGCTGGCCGGGTCGCATCTGGATTCCGTCGTGCAGGGCGGGAGGTACGACGGCCCGGTGGGCGTCATCGGCGCGCTCGAAGCGGTGCGCGCCATCAAGGAGAGCGGCGTGCCGGTGCCGGCGCCGCTGGAGAGCGTGTGCTTCGTGGGCGAGGAGTCCAGCCGTTTCGGGTTCTCGACCCTGGGGAGCAGCCTGGTGGCCGGAGACGTCACCATGGACGACTTCGCCAACGCGGTGGACGCGGGCGGCAACCGGCTGGAAGACGTGCTTTCGAGCCTGGGCATCTACCGCGAGAACCTCGACTCGCTGAAACGCGACCCCGAGACCGTCAAGGCGTACCTCGAGCTTCACATCGAGCAGGGTCCCGTCCTCGAATCGAAGAAGAAGAAGATCGGCGTGGTCACGGCCATCGCCGCGCCGAGCCGGTTCCGGGTGGTGTTCCGCGGCCAGGCGGACCACAGCGGCACCACCCCCATGGAGATGCGCAAGGACGCGCTGGTGGCGGCGGGGCACCTGATCACCTACATCGACGAGGTGTGCCGCGAGCACGCGGCGACGGAGAAGGGCCGGGTGGTTGGGACGGTGGGCGCCGTCAAGGTAGAGCCCGGCGTGATCAACGCCATCCCGGGGCGGGCCGAGATGCAGGTGGACGTGCGCAGCATCACCTCCGGCTCCAAGCGCAAGGTGGCCGGGCTGATCAAGAAGCGGGCGCGGCGGATCGCCCGGGAGCGCGGCGTGAAGGTGGACCTCGTGACCATCCGGGAGGAGGAGCCGGTGGCGATGCATCCGGGCGTGATCGCGCTCATCCACGCGCTGTGCGAGGAACGCGGCGTCCCCTTCGAGGTGATGCCGTCGGGCGCGGGCCACGACGCCATGCAGATGGCCAAGATCACCCCCACGGGCATGATCTTCATCCCCAGCGTGAACGGCGTGAGCCACAACCCCACGGAATGGACCGACCCCGAGGATATCTGTCTCGGGACACAGCTTCTGGTGGAGGCGCTGCTGCGGGCCGCCCATGCGGAAATCTAAGCCGAAGAAGACCCCGCGGGTGCTCAGCGCGGCGCAGATCGCGCGGATTCTCGGGGGTTTCGCCAAGCGCATCGCCGACGAATACGGCGCGGCCGCCTCTCTGGCGTTCATCGGCATCCGCACGCGCGGGCCGACGCTGGCGCGGCGGGTGGCGGACGTGCTGAAGCAGAAGCACGACCTGCCGGTGGCCGTGGGCGAGCTGGACATCACGCTCTACCGCGACGACCTGAACACGCTCTTGCCGGAAGGGCGCATCGACGCCACCCATATTCCCTTCGAGGTGAACGACAAAACGCTGATCCTGTTCGACGACGTGCTCCATACCGGGCGCACGGCGCGCGCCGCCGTGGACCACCTCATGGCCCTGGGGCGGCCCAAGGCCATCTTCCTGGCGGTGCTGGTAGATCGGGGCGGGCGCGAGCTACCCATCGAGGCCCGGCTCGTCGGCAAGCAGGTGGACCTGCGGAGGGGCGGAGACGTGCGCGTGCGGCTGGCGGAGGTGGACGAGGTGGACGAGGTGGTGGTGGCGTGAAGACAGGAAAAGATGGCGCCCTGGACGCGTCCGAAACCGCTTGACAAGCCGCGGCAATAGCCGTATGAGGCAGGGTTTGACCGGAGCAAGGCTTCTGTAGGTCCCGTTTCCGCACCCGTCTGAATTCCATGAGCAAGACACAAGAGATACCCCTCGAAGAAACCGACGATTCGTTCGCGGCGTCGGTGAAAGCCATCTACAACCGCCATCGCATCGGGATCAACTTCTGCCTGTCCGTGGTCCTGGCGCTGTTGACCTGGGAGTTCATCGACTTCATCTTCAACGACCCCGACTTCTTCACCGGCCCCGTCGCGGTGGCGGTCGAATTCACCGTGCTGATCTACGAGCCCCGCTTCTGGGAGCACGTGAGCTACAGCAGCACGGAACTGGTCTACGGCTTCGCCTTGGCCACGTTTCTCGGGGTGGTCATCGGCGCGGGCGTGGCCTTCAGCCGGACCCTGGACGAGATGTTCTCCCCCATCCTGGTGGGCCTCTACGCGACCCCGCGCTCGGTGGCAGCGCCGCTCTTCATCATCTGGCTGGGGTTGGGCATCGCCTCCAAGGTCGGGGTCATCACCCTGGCCTCGGTCTTTCCGGTGATCATCAACACCCAGGCCGGCATCAAGAACGTCCAGGGCGAGTTCCGCATGCTGGGCCGGGCCTTCAACATCTCGTTCTGGGCGATGCTGACCAAGATCATCGTGCCGGGATCGATGCCGTTCCTGATCGCGGGGCTGCGGCTGGGCTACTCCCGGTCGGTGGTGACCATCATGGTGGCCGAGCTGTTCGGCGCCGAAGCCGGCATCGGCTACATGATCGACCACGCGACGCAGACGTTCCACGTGGCGGAGATGATGGTGGGCATTTCGCTCCTGACCATCATGGGCATCGCCGGCAACGAAGCGCTGAAATTCGTCGAACGCTGGGCCACGCCCTACCGAAAGACCCTGGTGTAGGTCGAGAGCGCCGGAAGAAAAACCATGGAACTCTTGTCAAGTCTGTATCAGCAACAACGCAGGTGGCTGAACGCCGTCTTCGGCTTCGGCGTCGTTGCGGCGTTCTGGCAGTTCGCCGACTGGCAGGTCGGCAGCGAGCTGTTCTTCGTGGGTCCGTGGCGGGTCGTCACCTACACATACGGCCTGTTCGCCAGCGGCGAGATCCTCGATGACCTCCAGATCAGCGGCATCGAGTTCTTCTGGGGCTACGCCGTGGCAGCGGCCGCCGGCATCGGCTTCGGCATGGTGTTCGGCGTGAGTCGGGTGTTCCGGGAGTTCTTCGATCCCTGGCTGAGCGCCATCTACGCCACGCCGTCCGTGGCCCTGGCCCCGCTCATCATCATCTGGTTCGGCGTGGACCTCACGGCCAAGATCGTCATCGTCCTGATCACCGCGGTGGTCCCCATCGTCCTGAACACCTACACGGGGGTCCTGAGCGTCGGCAAGGAGTTCCAGACCCTGGCCAACTCGTTCTGCGTTCCCCAACGTCAGATCCTCTACAAGATCCTCATTCCGGGCTCGCTTCCCTACATCGTTACAGGATTACGCCTCGGCATATCTCGCGGGATCGTGGGCGTCGTCGTCGGGGAATATTTCGGCGCCTACGCTGGGCTCGGCTATCAGTTGTTCAAGGGACTCGATACCTTCAACATGCCGCTCATGATGTCGTGCGCGGCCATGCTTGCCGGCACCGGCGTGATCTTCAACCAGGTCATCCTCATTATCGAGCGCCGGATGGCGCCGTGGCGTGATACCCAACTACAGGAGTAGTCCGTGTCGTCATCCATTCAGGTAGAGCAAGTCCACAAGACTTTCATGAAACCCACCGGGGAGACCGTCCATGCCGTGGGCGGCATCGACATGGATCTCCGGCCGGGGACGTTCTATTCGTTCGTGGGGCCCAGCGGATGCGGCAAGACGACCATGCTGCACATGATCCACGGGCTGCTGCCGCCTACCAGGGGCCGCATACTGCTGGACGGCACGGAGGTCACGGGCCCCACGCCCAACAAGGCGGTGGTGTTTCAGCAGGCGCTCCTGCTGCCCTGGCGCAACGTCACCGACAACATCAAGTTCGGTCTCGAGAACGACAGCACCAAGAGCACCACGGAGAGGATGGAGATCTGTGACAAGTACACGCAGATCGTGGGGTTGCGGGGCTTCGAGAGCCACTATCCGCACGAGCTTTCCGGCGGCATGCAACAGCGGGTGAACCTCGCCCGGGCGCTGGCGGTGAACCCCGAAATTCTCCTGATGGATGAGCCCTTCGCATCGCTGGACGCACAGACCCGCCTGCTCATGCAGGAGGAGCTCCAGCGCATGGTGGATTGGAAGAACTCCGGGAAGATCGTGATTTTCGTCACCCACGATATCGAGGAAGCCGTCTTCCTTTCCGACATCGTATTCTGCTTCAGCTTCCGCCCCGGGACCATCATGAAGGAGATCAAGGTTCCCTTCCCGACCCCTCGCACGCTGCGCGTCAAGGAGGAGCCCGAGTTCCTGCAGATCAAGCACGACATCTGGGAGCTGCTTGCGGACGAGGCCCGCAAGGCCATGGAGGAATAGTCGGCCCTCCACCAGGCGACACCCCGCAGACACCGCACCATACCCTGCACACCGGCAACCAAGCGAAGTTCTGGGCTGAATCTCACATAACGGAGGGAAGCCGATGAAACAGAAACGCATCGCAAGAGGAATCGCCGCGGCCTTGCTGGGGGCAAGCCTGCTGTGCGCCGGCCACGCGCTGGCCCTGGAGAAGCTCCGCATCCCGGTGGCGCTTCCCAGCTCGACGACCGCGCTGGTGGAGCAGGTAGCCATCTACAAGGGCTGGTTCAAGGAGATCGGCTACGACGCCGTAGTCTACTCGGTATCGGGCGGCGAGAACGCCGCCGTGCTGGCCCTGGAACGGGGACAGCTCCCCTTCTTCGGCTCGGACGACGTCGTTCCCCTGGCCATTCGTCCCAACAGCAACATCCGCGTCGTCGGCACCCTGATGAACACGCTGCCCTACTGGCTCGTGGGGGGCCAGCACGTCAAGTCCTTCAAGGATCTGCCAAGGCCCGTGAAGGTGGGCATCAGCTCTCCCACCTCGGGCAACGTCTACGTGTCGCTCAAGCTGCTCGAGACCGCCGGCATCACGAGAAAGGACGTGCGCCTGGTGAAGGTCGGCGGCTCGTCGGCGCGCCTGGCGGGAGTCAAGGCCGGCAAGATCGACGTGGGCTCGCTGACCTTCGGCATGATGCTGCGGGCCAGGGAGGCGAACCTGACGATCCTCGGCGCCGCCAACCAGTTCGTCAAGGAATTTGCCTTCACGCAGCTCGGCATGAACAAGGATTACATCAAGAACAATCCGGACAAGGCCACGGCTATTTTCGGCACCCTGATACGCGGGTGCGCCTACGTGAACGACCCCGCGAACCGTGAAGAGGTGCTGCACGTCTACGAAAAGGTCATGCGCAACAAGGCGAACCTCGCCAAGCAGATGTACGATATCGAGATCGCTCAGAACAAGCACGTCCCGGACCGTTGCCAAGCCACTGAAGCAGGCATCCAGGCGTTCCTGGATTCGGCATTCTGGACCAAGTCCTTGCCGGCGGATACCAAGGTGCCGCCCATGAACGACATCCTGCTGCCCGAGTTCTACGAGAAGGCTCTGGCCTGGTACAACAACAAGGGCTGGATGAAGAATTAGCGAAGGAGGAAGGCCATGAGAATTCAACGTATCGCGACAACCCTCGTCGTCGCCGTGCTGGGCGCCGGCCTTCTTTTTTGCGGCCAGGTCCTGGCCCTGGAGAAGCTCCGCATCCCGGTGGCGTCCCCCAACTCGAGCACCGCGCTGGTGCAGCAGGTAGGCATCTACAAGGGGTGGTTCAAGGAGATCGGCTACGACGCCGCGGTCTACTCGGTGTCGGGTGGTGAGAACGCCGCCGTGCTGGCCCTGGAACGGGGTCAGCTCCCCTTCTTCAGCTCGGACGACGTCGTTCCCTTGGTCATTCGTCCCGGCAGCAACATCCGGGTCGTCGGCACCCTGATGAACACGCTGCCCTACTGGCTGGTGGGCGGCAAACACGTCAAAACCTACAAGGACCTGCCGCGGCCCGTGAAAGTGGGCATCAGCTCGCCCACCTCGGGCAACGTCTACGTGTCCCTCAAGCTGCTCGAGACCGCGGGCATCGACAGGAAGGACGTGCGCCTGGTGAAGGTGGGCGGGTCGTCGGCGCGTCTCGCGGGCGTCAAGGCGGGCAAGATCGACGTGGGCTCGCTGACCTTCGGCAACATGCTGCGCGCCAGGGAAGCGAACCTGACGATCCTTGGCGCCGCCAACCAGTTCGTGAAGGAATACGCCTTCACGCAACTGGGCATGAACAAGAACTACATCAAGGACAATCCGGAAAAGGCCACGGCCATGTTCGGCACCCTCGTCCGCGGGTGTGCGTACATCAACGACCCCGCGAACAGGGAAGAGGTGATGCACGTCCTCACGAAGGTCATGCGCAACAAGCCGAACCTGGCCAAGGAGATGTACGAGATCGAGGTGGTCCAGAGCAAGCACATCCCGGACCGCTGCCAGGCCACCGAAGCGGGCATCAAGGCATTCCTCGATTCGGCCTTCTGGACCAAGTCCATCGCGGCGGACACCAAGGTTCCGCCCATCGACCAGATCCTGTTCCCCGAGTTCTACGAGAAGGGGCTTGCCTGGTACAACGACAAGGGCTGGATGAAAAAGTAGCGAAGGAGGACTACTCATGAAATCCAAGCACATTGCAAAAGGAATCGCCGCGGTTTTTCTGGGAGCCAGCCTGTTGTGGGGTGGCCCGGTGCTCGCACAGGAGGATCTCCGCATCCCGGTTGCGATGACCAGCACCACCACCGCGCTGACGGAGCAGGTGGCGATTTACAAGGGTTTCTTCAAAGACATCGGCTACAACGCCAGGGTCTACTCGGTATCGGGTGGTGAGAACGCCGCCGTCCTCGCCCTGGAACGGGGCCAGCTCCCCTTCTTCGGCTCGGACGACAACATCCCCCTGGCTATTCGACCCGGCAGCAACATCCGCGTCATCGGCAGCGAGATGAACGTGTTGCCGTACTGGCTCGTGGCCGGGAAACACGTCAAGTCCTACAAGGACCTGAAGCGGCCGGTGAAGGTCGGCATCAGCTCTCCCACCTCGGGCAACGTCTACGTGTCCCTCAAGCTGCTCGAGGCGGCCGGCATCCCGCAAAAGGACACCCGGCTGGTCAAGGTCGGCGGATCGTCGGCGCGGCTGGCGGGCGTCAAGGGCGGCAAGATCGACGTGGGCTCGCTGACTTTCGGCATGATGCTGCGGGCCAAGAAGGCGGATCTGTCGATCCTTGGCGCGGCGAACCAGTTCGTCAAGGAATACGCGTTCCTTCAGGTTGCCATGAACAAGAACTACATCAAGGACCAACCGGACAAGGCCGAGGCCATGTTCGGAACCCTCATCCGTGGGTGTGCGTTCGTCAACGACCCCGCGAACAAGGAAGAGGTGATGCACGTCCTCACGAAGGTCATGCGCAACCCCCCGGACATCGCCAAGGAGATGTACGAGATCGAGGTGGCCGGTGGGTCCATCCCCGACCGATGCCAGGCTACCGAGGCGGGCATCAAGGCCTTCATCGAATCGGCCGTCTGGAGCAAGTCCATCCCGGCGGACACCAAGATTCCGCCGTCCAGGGACATCATGTTCCCCGAGTTCTATGACCGGGCTCTGGCTTGGTACAACAACAAGGGCTGGATGAAGAAGTAGGATAAAAGGTCAGAGAATAGCTGTTGCAAAGAGGGGGATCCCTCTGATGCGTCCCACGACATCGGAAGGTCCCCCTTTTTGCCTTCATAGGTATGAGAACGGCCGTTAGCAAAAAGGAGAAAACACATGAGGGCCAAGAGCATTGCAAAGGGAATCACCGCAGCCTTGCTGGGAGCAAGCCTGCTCTGGAGCGGGCAGACGCTCGCGATGGAGAAGCTCCTGATCCCGGTCGCCCAGACCACCGCCACCACGTCGCTGGTGGAGCAGGTGGCCATCCACAAGGGTTTCTTCAAGGACATCGGCTACGACGCGAGGGTTTACTCGGTGTCGGGCGGTGAGAATGCCGCGGTCCTCGCGCTGGAGCGGGGTCAACTCCCCTTCTTCGGGTCGGACGACAACATCGCGCTGGCCATCCGGCCGGGCAGCAACATCCGCATCGTCGGCACCGAGTTGAACACCCTGCCCTACTGGCTGGTGGGCGGCAAGAACGTCAAGTCCTACAAGGATCTGCCGCGGCCGGTGAAAGTGGGCATCAGCTCGCCGACGTCCGGCAACGTCTACGTCTCCCTTAAGCTGCTGGAGAACGCGGGCATCCCGGCAAAGGACGTGCGTCTGGTCAAGGTCGGTGGATCGACCGCGCGTCTGGCGGGGGTCAAGGCCGGCAAGATCGACGTAGGCTCGCTCACCTTCGGGAAGATGCTGGCTGCTCGGGACGCGGGATTGACCGTTCTCGGCGCCGCGGAACAGTTCGTCAAGGAATACGCGTTCCTGCAGCTCGCCATGAACAAGAACTTCATCAAGGACAACCCCAAGAAGGCCACCGCGCTGTTCGGTACGCTCATTCGTGGATGCGCCTTCGTCAACGACCCGGCGAACGCCGAAGAGGTGCTGCATGTCTACGAGAAGGTGATGCGCAACAAGCCGCACATCGCCAAGAAGATGTACGAGATCGAGATCATGGAAGCCAAGTCCGTCCCCGATCGCTGCCAGGCAACCCCGGGCGGCATCGAAGCGTACATCGAGTCCGCGTTCTGGACCAAGTCCATCGCCAAGGACACCAAAGTCCCGCCGGTCGACCAGATCATGTTCCAGGAGTTCTACGACAAGGCCCTGGCTTGGTATAACAACAAGGGCTGGATGAAGAACTAGAACCGGCGGCTCACGCCGTCACCAAACACGAGGAAGGGACCCTTTCGATGTCGCCGGACATCGGGAGGGTCCCTTCTTCGTTCGTACGATGACGTCATTCCCGGGAGGGGAGCCCCGAGTCAGGCGACCAGTTGTAGCGCAGCCGCCGCATAGATCCGCGCCGCCCGGCGCACTTGTTCCAGCGGCACCACCTCGGCGTCGGTGTGGGCGAAGGCCAGGTCGCCCGGACCGAACATGACCGTCTCGATACCTTTCTCGTTCAAGTAGCCCGCGTCGAGGGCAGCCGGGAAGTAAAGGGGCGGTCCGGCCTCACCTGCCTGCCCGCGCGCCGCCTCCAGTCCCACCGCCACCTCGCTGCTGGCCGGCACATCCGTGGGATACATGAAGTTTCCCTGGGTCACCTCCACATGCCAAGGCTCCATGTCCACCAGCGCTCGCGAGATGGCGGCCAACGCCTCCCCGGGCTCCTCGCCCGGCATGAGCCGCCGGTCCAGCGTCAGCCGGCAATGGTCCTGGATGGTGTGGAGGATGTCGGGACCGCTCTCGATGTGAGTGGCCACCAGGCTCGCCGGACCCAACTCCGGATGGGCGATGCCGTCCACCAGCCCGTCCAGCCGCTCCAGCACGGCGCGCGCGCCGTCCACCGCGTTGACACCCGCCCACGGCGTGCTGCTGTGGCAGGACTTGCCGCGCACCACCACGTCCACGTCGATGCGGCCCTTGTTGCCCAGACAGACCCGGTTGGTGGTGCCCAGCCCGACGATGCCGTAACGAGCCGCGAGCCCATCCTCCTCCAGCATGTACCGGGCCGCGTCGTGCCGCCCGGTCTCCCCGGCGAGGCTCACGGCCAGCGCCAGCGGCCGCGCCAGCTCCAGTCCCGACCGGCACACCGCGGCGGCACCCGCCATCATGGCGGCCAGGGCGGCCTTTTGCTCACACCCGCCGCGGCCCCAGAGGCACGGCCCTTCCAGTCCGTAGTCCTCGCCCGGAACGATCTTCGCCGAGAACGGCTCGGGCATCGACCCCGCCGGGAAGGTCATGGCGTAGCCCATGAAGAGCAGCCCTTCCGCCGCATCGGAACCCGCGCCGCCATACCGCCACAGCAGATTGCCCATGCCGTCGGTCCGTGGCGCCACGCCGGTGAGCCCTTCGAGCCTGGGCGCCACCACCTCGGCGGCAAACGCCTTCACCGCAGGGTCCGCCTCCATGAGATCGGTGTGCACCGACGGCACACGGAGCAAATCGCCGAACAGCGCGTCCAACTCCGAATCGTCGACGTGCGCGCCGGCAATACGAAAGGCCTCCCGTGGTTCCATGTTCTGTGGTCTCCCGGCCCGGTCCCTACTCGTTCCTCGCCTCGAATACCTCCACCCGGATCGCCTGCCCCCGGCCCGATTCCGGACAGGCGCTGACCGCCACCAGGCAGTCCATCTCCGCGCGGAAGTCCACGTGCGCCTCGTCCTTGGGGCGCACGAAGGTATCGAAGATGGCCCCCGTGTCCGGGTCGAAGCGCATGGTCTGGAAGATGTTGAACGGGCTCGGGATATCCACCGGGGCAATGTCCCACGGACGCACCGCCTCGGACAGGTTCTCGTAACACCCGTGGGTGGGGATGTCCTCGGGGCGCTTGGGATTGGGGTCCACCCCCTCGATGAAGTTCCGCTGAGCCAGTCCCGCCGCCACCAGCTCGAAACGCTTGCGGCTGCACATGCCCTTCTGCAGGTCGTGCCGCCCTTCCTCGAACGTGTCCGCCACGATGGTCAGCAGCGGGTTGTTGAGCTTGGACAAGAGCTGGTCGCCCGTACTGATAAAGAGCTTGGCCTGATTGGTCTTGGTGCGGGCCTGGTCGAAACGTTCCGTCAGGTCATGCAGGTTGAAGGCCACGAAATCCACCACCGACCGCCCCGCCACCCGCAAACACTGCCCCTTCTTCACCGTAAAGGCGCACCCCGAGTTCTTCGGTACGGTCACGCTGCTGAGCAGTTTGTTCGACATGGTTCAAGCCTTGTCGCGAGGTTGAAAAGCGCCTTGCGTCCCCGGCGTCGCGCTTGCGTTGAACGGAGGCTTCTGCTAACCCGAATTCAGTTGCAAAGTCAAAAGGGAGAGACCCCATGTTCACCGATAAGGTCGAGTTCAAGGACTTCGAGAAGATGGATCCGGAGTACCAGGATCTGCTCAAACGAGTGCTCGCGATCCAGTGCGACTGCGAGATCGGCGGGCCGCACCTCTATCTCGAGGACATGCTGCCCAAGGCGCCGACCAAGCTCTACCAGCTCGTTGTGGCGCGCACCGCGGCCGAGGAGGTGGACCACTACCGCAAGATGGCCCGTCTGGCCGGCGACATCGGTGAGGACGTGTCGTACGTCCTGAGCTGGCCGAACCAGAAGCGCTACGTGGAAGCTTTCCGCGGCAAGATCACCACCTGGGAGGACTTCGCCGTCTTCGGCTTCCTGATCGACCGGGTGGGCCGCTTCCAGCTCGAAGAGTTCGAGGACTGCAGCTACACGCCTCTTGCCGAGATCCTTCCCACCATGGAGTTGGAAGAGTCGGCTCACATCTCGTTCGGCACGAACCTGACGCGGGAGATGGCCGAGAAGGGCGACGAGTCCAAAGAGCGCGTCCAGAAGGCGATCAACTACTGGTACGTCAAGGGACTGGACATGTTCGGCAAGTCGGATTCCCGGCGCTCGGAGCGGTACCGTCATTGGGGCCTCAAGCGCCGCACCAACCGCCAGCAGCGCGCGGAGTACACGGCCGAGATCAACGCGCTCATCGAAGACATGGGCCTCGAGATCCCCGACCCCAACGAAGGCCGGCTCTACACCTGAGGCAAGTTAGAGAAATGGTACAAGCACCCAATACCGTCGAGTTGGACGAACACCTGAAGGCATGCATCACCGCGGTCCACGGGGCCGTCAACCGGGCAATACCCAACGTGAAGGACGACAAGATCGTGGATCAGGCCCTCCAGGACTGCCAGGAGGTCCTGGACATGGTGATGGAGGGCAAGGTGTCCGAGTGGCTGGAGTAGGAGGTTCGTACCCTTGGACATCGTGGTCTGCGGCAAGATCATCCCCGCCAGCACCGTCACCATCGAGATCGATCCGGCCACGAAGCGGATGATCCGCAAGGGTGTGGCCCACGAACTGGACCCGGCCGCGGCCAGCGCCGTGGAGGAAGCCCTGCGGCTGATGGAGAAGGTGGGCGGCACGGTCACTCTGGTGACCATGGGATTCAACGAGATCACCATCGGCGTCCGCACCGCGCTGGCCATGGGCGCCACCTCGGCGGTGCACATCTTCGACGACGCGATGGCGGGGTCGGACACCCTGGCGACGGCCAAGGCCCTGGCTGCCGCCATCCGCAAGAATCCCTTCGACCTCATCATCTGCGGCACCGAGAGCAGCGACAGCTATTCCGGCATCGTGCCCGGCCAGATCGCGTGGCTGCTGGGAGTCCCGCCGGTGACCTTCGCCAACGAGATGAGCGTGGAGGGGAACACCCTTACGGTGAAGCGCCAGAGCGAGGCCGGTTACGACGTGGTGGAGGCCGACCTGCCAGCGCTGGTGACGGTCACCAGCGGCATCAACGAGCCCCGCTATCCGCAGCTCAGGGGCATCATGGCGGCCAAGCGGAAAGAGATCGTGCAGTACTCCGCGGCGGACCTGGGGCTTGCGGCCGACGACGTGGGCGAGGCGGGTGCGCGGGAGAGGGTGCTGGAGGTGGGCAGGCCGGCGCAGCGCGAGGCGGGCGAGGTGGTGGAGGACGAGGGCGAAGGGGGCAAGCGCATCGCCGATTTCCTGGCCGAGTCCAAGGTCATCTAGCAAGGTCTTCCGGATGTCCGACGTGATTTGGGTCTATGGCGAGGTGGTGGACGACGCCGTCACCTCGACGACGCTGGAGATGGTGACCAAGGCGGCCGCCGTGGGCACCGCCGAGGCGATCCTGCTGGGTCCGGCGCCGGACAACGCGGTGGAACTGCTGGGCGAGCACGGAGCGAGCAAGGTCTACCGCTCCCCCGACCCGGTGTTCCGCGACTACCTGACCCTGCCCGCCGCCACGGTGGTGGAGTCCTTGATCCGGCAGCACAAGCCCGCCATGGTCCTGTTCGCGTCGAGCTACGGCGGCCGCGACGTGGCCGCGGCCCTGAGCGCCAGCCTCGACTGCGGCGCCATTACCGACGTGGCGGACTTCACCCTCACCGACGGGACGGTGGAGGCCAAGATCCCCGCCCTGGGCGCGAGCTACTGGAACACCGCCACGCTGGTGCACGACGACGTGAAGCTCCTGCTGGTGCGGCCCAAGTCCTTCGAGCCCGCCCCGAACCCCAAGACCCCGGTAGTCGAAGAGGTGGCGGCCCCGGCCGATGCCGAACTGTGCAAGATCCGGCTCAAGGAAAAGGTCGTCGCCAAGGCCGAGGGGCCTCAACTCGACGGCGCCAGCGTCGTCGTCGCCGGCGGCCGCGGACTTGCCGGAGCCGAGAACTTCGACATGCTGCGGGAGCTGGCGGAACTGCTGGGCGGGGCCGTGGGCGCCACCCGCGCCGTGGTGGACTCGGGCTGGGTGCCCTACTCGCTCCAGATCGGCCAGACCGGCAAGACCGTCAAGCCCGATCTGTACATCGCCTGCGGCATCTCCGGCGCCGTGCAGCATCTCGCCGGCATGAAGGACTCCAAGCTCATCGTCGCGGTCAACAAGGATTCCGAAGCCCCCATCTTCCAGATGTGCGACCTGGGCATCGTGGGCGACGTCTTCAAGGTGGTGCCGCAGTTGATCGAGGAGATCAAGGCGCGCAAATAGGCGCGAGCGTCAACCTCTTGACACGACAACCCATTTCGTAGTACATACCGGTCGTTCTGCTGACGCACCAGCCAGTCCCCTCGGGATTGAGCCGCTACCGGCCCCCGAGGGTTTTTTGCATCCGCGTTCTTCCCTCTCGACGTTGCCCGCTGGTCGCCTCATCAGGTGGCACGAAACCGTCGACGAGAACGTTGACCCTCGACGATTCCGTCGACCGGGAACGTCCACGGCATTCGGGAAACGGCCGAATTTCAAGGCCTTATCGAGGCGTGGCCCAGTGGCACGAGGTTTGCGTCCACAGAACGACAGAATCATCCTTCGAATGAGGAACCCACGATGCAATCACTCACGCTCCTGGATGTCATCAACGCGGTCGGCGAGCACGCCAAGACCCCCGACGAACTGAAGGCCGTCGTCACCCACCTCGTCAACAGCGGCAAGGTCAAGCTGCGCGGCGAATTCGCCGGCTGCAAGATCGAGTTCGGCCCGGTTCCCATGCTCGGAACCGCCGTCGCCTCCCAGACCACGCTGCCCCAGCAGGCGCTGGACCAGGCGGGCTGAGAAAACGGCTGTCATCATTCGGCACGTCCTGTATTCCCAGCAGTTCGACCGCTCGATCCTTGGTGGGCTGTTCCGCCGGGCGGACGGGTTCCGCCGGCGTATGGCGGTTTCATCCGAAAAGCTCGCTCTGACCCAGATCCCGTAGATGCTCTACGAGACGCTGCTTGCGCCCCTGCTGTTCCGGATCGATGCCGAGACCGCGCACAATGGGGCGTTGAGCCTCCTGCGTCAAGCGAACACGCGGCCATGGATACAGGCCGTGCTGGCCGGCCGCGACCACCCGCCGGACCCCCGACTCGACCAGACCCTGTGCGGCATGCATTTCCGCAACCCCATCGGCCTGGCCGCGGGGTTCGACAAGAACGGCATCGCCGCGCCCGCGCTCGCGGCCCTGGGCTTCGGCTTCATTACGGTCGGGTCGGTGACCCCCGGCCGCGGTCAACCCGGCAACCCGCGGCCGCGCCTGTTCCGCGACGTTCCCAACCGGGCGCTGTGGAACCGTCTCGGATTCAACAATCGCGGCGCGGACACCCTGGCCGAGGTGTTGGAAGCCCAGCCACGCCCGTCCGTACCCCTGGGCATCAGCCTCGGCAAGGCTCGGGAAACGCCCATCGACGACGCCTTCAAGGACTATGCCTATTCGATGGAGAAGCTGTATCCGTACGCGGACTTCTTCGAACTCTGCATCAGCTCGCCCAACACCCAGCACCTGCGGGAACTTCAAGAAGGCAGCCGGTTGGAGAACCTGCTTGGCAGCTTGGTGAAAAAAGCCGGCGATCTCGCACGGTCCGCCGGAATGGCGCGGCGCAAGCCGCTCTGGCCCAAGTTCGCGCCGGACATGCCGCCCATCCTTCGGGACATCGCGCTGGCCAAGTGCCGGGAGTTGCTGGATCCCGAAATCGATGCCGTCATCATCGGCAACACCACCATAGACCCCGACTTCAACCCGGACCCGTCCAAGGGCGGCTACAGCGGCCCACCGCTCTTCCCCAAGGCGCTGGACCAAGTCCGCGGCGCGGCCGCCGCCCTCGCCGGCCGCCTCACCCTCGTGGGCAACGGCGGCATCTTCAACGGCGGCGACGCCTACACCATGATGAAGACGAGCGGCTGCGCCCTCGTCCAGGTACACAGCGCCTTCCCGTACCGCGGCCCGCGGGTCGCCCGCAGGCTGGTGGAAGAACTCCTGAGCGCCATGGACCAGCATGGGGTAGGGCGCATCTCGCAGATTGCGTGATCCGCTCGCCGGGTCTCAGTCATGCGGGTTCCGTCGTGCCAAGCGAGACCGTTCGGACGGTCAAAAATGCCACTTACACCAGCGGCCGGTCCAGGCTGCGGTATTGGATGGCCTCGGCGATGTGCGCGGATTGGATGGCTTCGGCGCCGGCGAGGTCGGCGATGGTGCGGCCGACCTTGAGGATGCGCACGTAGGCGCGGGCGCTCAGGCCGAGGCGGTTGATGGCGTTCTCCAGGAGTTGCTCGCCCGACGGGTCCACGCGGCAATATTGCCGGACGTCGCGCGCGCTCATGCGCGCGTTGGCGTGGATCCCGCTCTCTCCGAAGCGCTCCACCTGGACTCTCCGGGCCTGGTTGACGCGCTCGCGCACCGCCTCGGAGGGCTCGCCCGGCGCTTTCGAGGCTAGTGCCTCGTAGGCCACGGCCGGCACCTCCACCTGGATGTCGATTCGGTCGAGCAATGGCCCTGAAACCCGCGAGCGGTACCGGGCGATCTGCATGGGCGTGCAACGGCACTCCTTCTGGGGGTCGGCGAAGAAGCCGCAGGGACACGGGTTCATGGCGGCCACGAGCATGAAGCTCGCCGGGTAGTCGACGGAGCCGGCGGCACGCGCCACGGTGATGCGGCCGTCCTCCAGGGGCTGGCGCAGGACCTCCAGGACGTGGCGGCGGAACTCCGGGGCCTCGTCGAGGAAGAGCACGCCGTTGTGCGCCAGCGAGGCCTCGCCGGGCTTGGGCACGGAGCCGCCGCCCACGAGCCCCGCGTCGGAGATGGTGTGGTGCGGCGCGCGGAACGGGCGCACGGCCACGAGCGCGCGCCCGTCGAGGACGCCGGCCACGCTGTGGATCTTGGTGGTCTCCAGGGCCTCCGGCAGAGTCAGGTCCGGCAGGATGGTGGCGAGCCGCTTGGCGAGCATGGTCTTGCCGGACCCCGGAGGACCCATCAGCAGGACGTTGTGGCTCCCCGCGGCCGCCACCTCCAGCGCGCGCTTGACGTGGGGCTGGCCGCGCACGTCGCTCAGGTCGGCGTCGTGCACCGCGTGGCTGTGGAACAGCCGCGCCAAGTCCACGCGCGTGGGCTCGACCTCCCGCTCCCCGTTCAGGAAATCCACCACCTCGGCCAGACTCTCCACTCCGTAGACGTCGATGTCCTGCACGACCGCGGCCTCGGCGCTGTTGGCGCGGGGCAGGATCAGACCCGCGAGGCCCTCGCGCTTCACCGCGGCGGCGATGGGCAACGCGCCGCGCACCGGCTTGACGGCGCCGTCCAGCGACAGTTCGCCCACCATCAGGCACTCGCCGAGGCGGGAGGAAACCACGACGCCTTGGGCAGCGGCGACACCCACGGCCATGGGAAGGTCGTAGCCCGATCCTTCCTTGCGGACATCCGCCGGCGCCAGGTTCACGGTGATGCGCTGGTACGGGTACGGGTAGCCGCAGTTCCGCAACGCAGCGCGGACGCGCACCTTGCTCTCGCGCACGGCGCCCTCCGGCCGGCCCACCGTGGCCAGTTCGGGCAGCCCTGAAGCGATGTCCACCTCCACCGCCACTCTGATGGCGTCGATCCCGAGGAGCGCCGCGCCGTAAATCCTTGAAAACATCGTCTATGAACATGTTCGGTACGTCTCGCGGGAACTTAAGGAGATGTCCTTCGACTTCGCTTCGCTACGCTCAGGACGAACGGTTGCAGGGGCCATTACCCGTTCGTCCTGAGCGTAGCGAAGCGAAGTCGAAGGACGCGAATCAAAACTTGCCAGGAAAGGCGAATCTTGCTAGGAGAAAACATGGAGATGAGCCAAGCGAAATCCACGGGAAGCCCAGGCGGAAGTCTGGGCTTTTTTTGTACCGTTTTCGTACCGTCCGGACCGAGGTGAAGGATGCTCGACCAGGAGATCTTGCCCGTAGGACTCACGTTCGACGACGTGCTGCTGGTGCCCGCGGAATCGTCGATCCTGCCGCGGGACGCGGACGTTTCGACACGCTTGACCGAACGGATCCGGCTCAACATCCCGCTCCTGAGCGCCGCCATGGACACGGTGACCGAGGCGCGCACGGCCATCGCCATGGCCCAGGAGGGCGGCATGGGCTTCATCCACCGCAACATGCCGCCCGCGGACCAAGCCAGGGAGGTGGAGAAGGTCAAGAAGTTCGAGAGCGGCATGATCCTGGACCCGGTGACCGTGAACCCGCACCAGAAGATCGCCGAGGCGCGCGAGCTGATGGACCGGCACGGCATCTCGGGCCTGCCGGTGACGCTGGGCGGGCGGCTGGTGGGCATCCTGACCAACCGTGACCTGCGCTTCGAGAAGAACCTGGAGCGCTGCGTCGACGAGCTGATGACCAAGGAGAACCTGGTCACCGTGCAGGACGGCGTCGACCTCGACGAGGCCCAGGAGCTGTTGCACCAGCACCGCATCGAGAAGCTCCTGGTGGTGGACGATCACTTTCGCCTGAAGGGGCTGATCACGGTCAAGGACATCGAGAAGAAGACCCGCCATCCCATGGCCTGCAAGGACGACCGCGGGCAACTGCGGGTGGGCGCCGCCGTGGGCGTGGGCCCGGACCGGGAGGAGCGGGTGGAGGCGCTGGTGCGGTCGGGCGTCGACGTGATCGCGGTGGACACGGCCCACGGCCACTCCAGCAAGGTGCTGGACGCGGTGGCGCAAATCCGCCGCGACTATCCCGAGCTGGAGCTCATCGCCGGAAACGTGGCTACGGCCCATGGGACCCAGGCGCTCATCGACGCCGGGGCCAACGGCGTCAAGGTAGGCGTCGGCCCGGGCTCCATCTGCACAACCCGGGTGGTATCCGGGGTCGGGGTCCCGCAGCTTAGCGCCATCGCCGACTGCGCCCGGGTGGGCGCCCGAACCGGCGTTCCACTGGTTTCGGACGGCGGCATCAAGTACTCCGGCGACATCACCAAGGCGCTGGCGGCGGGCGCCGGCTCGGTGATGATCGGCACGCTGTTCGGAGGTTGCGAGGAAAGTCCGGGCGAAACCGTGCTCTACCAGGGCCGCACCTACAAGGTCTACCGCGGCATGGGTTCCATCGGCGCCATGCGGGAAGGCAGCAGGGACCGCTACGCCCAGGACGACATCGAAGACGAAGTGAAGCTCGTGCCCGAGGGGGTCGAGGGCCAGGTGCCCTACCGCGGCACTCTGGCGGCCAACGTCTACCAGCTCATCGGCGGCGTCCGCGCCGGCATGGGCTACGTCGGCTGCACCAGCATCGACGAGTTGCAAACCAAGGCCCGCTTCATGCAGGTCACCGCCGCCGGGCTTACCGAAGGCCACGTCCACGACGTCTTCATCACCAACGAAGCGCCCAACTACCGCAGAGAATGATCGTCATTCTGGATTTCGGGTCGCAGTACACCCAACTGATCGCGCGCCGCGTGCGTGAAGCCCGCGTCTACTGCGAGATCCACCCTTTTAATGCTCCGGTGGAACGGCTGGCGCGCCTTGAGCCCGCCGGCGTCATCCTGTCCGGCGGACCCGCCAGCGTCTACAGCCGTGGCGCCCCCACGGTCGGACCGGAGCTGTTCCGGCTGCCCGTGCCCTTCCTCGGCATCTGCTACGGCATGGGCATCATCAACCAGGCCATGGGGGGCGGCGTGGCGGAAGCCACGGAACGCGAGTACGGACTCGCCGACCTCCAGGTCGACGACCGCGCCGACCTGTTCGCCGGGATCGAGCCCGGCGACGGCCACAGCGTGTGGATGAGCCACGGCGACCGGATGACCTCCCTGCCCGACGGCTGGTCGGTCATCGCCCACACCGCCAATTCCCCCATTGCCGCCTTCGCTGACGGCCGGCGGCGTTTCTACGGCCTCCAGTTTCATCCCGAGGTGGCGCACACCCAAAACGGCCGGACCATCCTGGAGAACTTCCTGTTCCGCGTCTGCCGCTGCGCCGCCGACTGGGACATGGAGCACTTCGCCACGGCCGCGGTCGAGAAGATCCGCCAGCAGGTGGGCGACGGCCGCGTGCTGTGCGGGCTGAGCGGCGGGGTCGACTCGTCGGTGGCCGCCACCCTGGTGCACCGCGCCGTCGGCGACCGGCTGGTGTGCGTCTTCGTCAACAACGGGCTCCTGCGCCAGGGCGAGGCGGAAGCCGTGTCCGGAGTCATGGGCGAGCGGTTCGGCGCGGGTTTCCGCTACGTGGATGCGTCCCGGCGCTTCCTCGATGTGCTGGAAGGAGTGGAGGACCCGGAGGAGAAGCGCAAGCGCATCGGCAACCTCTTCATCCGCGTGTTCGAGGACGAGACCCGCAAGCTCGGCGACTTTCCCTTCCTGTGCCAGGGGACCCTCTATCCCGACGTCATCGAGTCCGTGCCCAACGCCGGCCCGTCCGCCCTCATCAAGAGCCATCACAACGTCGGCGGACTTCCGAAGAGCATGAACTTCGAGCTGGTGGAGCCCCTGCGGGAGCTCTTCAAGGACGAAGTCCGCGAGCTGGGGCGCGAACTGGGCCTGCCGGACAAGTGGATTCACCGGCAGCCGTTCCCCGGGCCGGGTCTGGCCATCCGCATCCTCGGCGACGTCAACGAAGAGCGGCTCAGCCTCCTGCGCGCCGCCGACGCCATCGTGGTGGAGGAAGTCCGCAACGCCGGCCTGTACGAACGCATCTGGCAGTCCTTCGCCGTCCTCCTGCCCATCCGCACCGTGGGCGTCATGGGCGACGAGCGCACCTACGAGAACGTGGCAGCGGTAAGGGCCGTGGAAAGCCAGGACGGCATGACCGCGGACTGGGTCACGCTCCCTCCGGAGCTCCTGGGCCGCATTTCCAACCGCATCATCAACGAGGTGCGCGGCATCAACCGGGTGGTCTACGACGTCTCGTCCAAGCCCCCCGCCACCATCGAATGGGAATGAGCAACTTCGTACACCTTCACTGCCACACCCAGTACAGCCTGCTGGACGGCGCCAACAAGATCGCCCCGCTGATCGAGCGGGCCAAGAGCCTGGGGCAGCCGGCCATCGCCATGACCGACCACGGCAACATGTTCGGCGCGGTGGAGTTCTACCGGGAGGCGGTGGCGGCCGGCATCAAGCCGATCCTCGGCTGCGAGGTCTACGTGGCTCCGGGCAGCCGCTACGAGCGCCAGGGGGTCGACCGCGGCAACAGGGAACACAACCACCACCTGATCCTGCTGGCCATGAACGAAGAGGGCTACCGCAACCTCTGCCGGCTGGTCACCCGTGGTTTCACAGAGGGATTCTACTACAAGCCGCGGGTCGACAAGGAGCTCCTCCGCGAGTTCAACGCCGGGATCATCGCCCTGAGCGGATGCCTGAGCGGCGAGATGGCCAAGGCCCTTACCCTGGGGTCCATGGACCAGGCCAGAAAGGTGGCGGAGGACTACCGGGCCATCTTCGACGACCGCTACTACCTCGAGGCACAGGACAACAAGCTGCCGCTGCAGGAGAAGGTCAACGCCGGCATCATCGAGCTGGGAAAAGAACTGTCGCTGCCCATCGTCGCCACCAACGACTGCCACTACCTCGATCCCGAGGACGCCCACGCCCACGACATCCTTCTGTGCATCCAGACCGGCAAGGGGCACAACGACCCCAACCGGATGAAGATGGACACCGAGGAGCTGTTCCTCAAGTCCACCGACCAGATGCTGGACGGGTTCGCGCACCTGCCGGAGGCGGTGGACCAGAGCGTGGCCATCGCCGAACGCTGCGACGTGGAGCTCGAGTTCGGCAAGTACCACTTCCCGAACTACGAGGCGCCCAACGCCGAGAGTCTCGACGACTACCTGGACCTGCGCGCCCGGCAGGGGCTCGACGAACGGCTCCGGGACGCCGGGGACGTGGACCGCGACGCCTACCGGGAACGGCTCGAATACGAACTGGGCGTCATCAAGAGCATGCAGTTCCCGGGCTACTTCCTGATCGTGGCGGACTTCATCAACTACGCCAAGGACGAGGGCATTCCGGTGGGGCCGGGACGCGGCTCGGCGGCGGGAAGCCTGGTGGCCTACGCGCTGCGCATCACCGACCTGGACCCGATCCTCCACAACCTGCTGTTCGAGCGCTTCCTCAACCCGGAGCGGCGCTCCATGCCGGACATCGACGTGGACTTCTGCATCCGCGGCCGGGACCGGGTCATCCAGTACGTCAAGGACAAGTACGGCGCCGACAAGGTGGCGCAGATCACCACCTTCGGGACCCTCAAGGCCAAGGCCGCCATCCGCGACGTGGGACGGGCCGTCGGACTGTCGTTCGCCGAGACCGACGCCATCGCCAAGCTCGTGCCCGCTTCCCGGCAGGGATTCGACTGCTCGCTCACCGACGCCCTCAAGCAGGAACCGCGCCTGAACCAGCTCGCGGACGAAGACCCGCGCGTGGCCAGCCTCCTCAACCACGCCCTGCGCCTGGAGGGCCTCACCCGGCACTCTTCCACCCACGCCGCCGGCGTCGTCATCTCCAACCGCCCGCTGGTGGACTACCTGCCCCTCTACATGGACCGGGACGGCGGCATCGTCACCCAGTACGACATGTCGAGCGTGGAGAAGATCGGCCTGGTCAAGTTCGACTTCCTGGGGCTCAAGACCCTGACCCTCATCCACGACTGCCTGGAGCTGGTGCGGGAGAGCCGCGGGAGCGCGCCCGACATCAACGCCGTGTCCCTGGACGACCCGGAGACCTATCGCCTGCTGGGCAGCGGCAACACCACCGGCATCTTCCAGTTGGAAAGCACGGGCATCCGCGAGATGACCGTGCGCATCAAGCCCAACTGCTTCGAGGACCTCGTGGCCATCCTTGCTCTCTACCGGCCGGGGCCCCTCGACAGCGGCATGGCCGAGGAATTCATCAAGCGCAAGAGCGGCAAGGAGAAGGTTTCCTATCTGCACCCGGAACTGACGTCCATCCTGAAGGACACGTACGGAGTGATCGTGTACCAGGAGCAGGTCATGCAGATCGCCCAGACCATGGCCCGCTACAGCCTGGGAGAAGCCGATATCCTGCGCCGCGCCATGGGCAAGAAGGACCCCGTGGAGATGGCCAGCCAGCGGCAGCGGTTCATCGAAGGGGCGCGCGAGAACGGCATCCGCGAGGATCACGCCACCGCCATCTTCGACCAGATGGAGACCTTCGCCCGCTACGGCTTCAACCGGTCCCACTCCGCCGCGTATGCGCTGGTCTCCTACCAGACGGCCTGGCTCAAGACCCACTACCCGGTGGAGTTCATGGCGGCGTTGATGAGCTCGGAAATGGGCGACACCGACAAGGTGATCAAGAACCTGGCCGAGTGCCGCGAGCAAGGCGTCGAGGTGCTGCCGCCGGACGTGAACGAGGGTGGCGCGCGCTTCACCGTGGTGGGCGAGCGCATCCGCTTCGGCCTCTCCGCGGTCAAGAACGTCGGCGAAAGGGCCGTGGAAGGCATCCGGGAGACCCGCGAACGTACCGGACCGTTCAAGTCGCTGTTCGACTTCTGCCGGCGCGTGGACCTTAAGGTAGTCAACCGCCGCGTGGTGGAGAGCCTCGTCAAGTGCGGCGCCTTCGATTCCACCGGCGTCTACCGCGCGCGCCTCATGGCCGCGCTGGACGATGCCCTTAAGACCGGCCAGTCGTCCCAGCGGGACCGGGACAGCTCGCAGTTCGGCATGTTCGACCTGCTGGAGGCCCCGGCCGCGGACTCGATGGACGCCTACGAATCGGTGGAGGAATGGACCGGCGGACAGCTCCTGGCCTTCGAGAAGGAGACCTTGGGATTCTACATCACCGGGCATCCGCTGGACCGCTTCGAGGAGTCCCTGAAACGGCTCCAGGTGCTGCCCGCCAACCAGGTGCGCGGCCACGCCAACGGCGAGGTCGCCATGGTGGGAGTGGTGACCGCCCTCAAGCTCAAGAACACCAAGAAGGGCGAGCGCTACGCCAACTTCAACCTGGAGGACAAGACCGGGTTCGTGGACACCATCGCGTGGCCGGACACGTACCGGCAGGCGTCGGAAACCATCGGCCGCGACGATCCGGTGCGCATCAACGGCCGGCTCGACGTCGGCGAGGAGCGCGTCACCCTCATCGCCAACGACATCCTCTCGCTGGAGGATGCGTGCGCCCAGGCCATCCCGGCGCCGTCGCGGACGATGCCGCGCGAGGTGCACTTCTTCCTGGAGGAGGTAAGCCGCCAGGAACTGCACGCGTTCCGCGACCTCATCGTCCAGGAGCAGGGACCCGCCTCGGTCTATCTCCACATGACCAACGCGGCCCGGGAGACCAAGGTGGTCGGCCCCGCCGACTTCCGCATCAATCCGTCGCGAACGCTGCTGGATAACGTATACCGGAGATTCGGCGCCCGCATCCGGGCGAGGACCGGGTGACCCATGTCGAGCGGGTCTCTCGGCACGTCATTCCCGCGGAAGCGGGAATCCAGGGGTGGGGAGTTGGCGGGAATGACGGAGGGAGCACGGGGATGATCGACGGAGTCAACGGCCAATGGCACCCTTCGGACGCTGAGACCGAGCGCGCGGTGCTGGTGGGGGTGGAGACGCCGCTTTCCACCACGGACGTGGCGCTGGAAGACAGCCTCGAAGAGCTGCGCAGCCTGGCCGGCAGCGCGGGCGCCCGGGTCATCGAGGTGTTCAGCCAGCATTCGGGGAGAGTGCGCAGCGCCACCTTGCTGGGGGCGGGCAAGGTGGAAGAGGTCCGCGCATTCGTGGACGAGCACCATCCCGACCTCGTCATCGTCGACAACGACCTCACCCCGGCGCAGCAACGGAACCTGGAAACCGCCCTGAACCTCCGGGTCGTGGACCGCACCCAGCTCATCCTGGACATCTTCGCCCAGCGCGCCCAGAGCCGCGAGGGCAAGCTGCAGGTGGAGCTGGCGCAGCTCGAGTACCTGCTGCCCCGGCTCACCCGCCTGTGGTCGCACCTGTCCCGGCTCGGGGGCGGCATCGGCACGCGCGGACCGGGCGAGACGCAGCTCGAGGTGGACCGCCGGCGCATCCGCGAGCGCATCCGCCGGCTCAAGCGGCGGCTCGAGGGCGTCGCCAACACCCGCGCGCTGCAGCGCAAGGAGCGCGAATCCATCCCCTACCCCACGGTGGCGCTGGTGGGCTACACCAACTCCGGCAAGTCCACGCTGATGAACCACCTGACCCAGGCGGGGGTGCTCGCCGAGGACAAGCTCTTCGCCACCCTCGACCCGCGCACGCGCGCGCTGCGCCTGCCCAACGGCGAACGGGTCATGCTGGTGGACACCGTAGGCTTCATCAACAAGATTCCCCACGCGCTGGTGGACGCGTTCAAGGCGACGCTGGAAGAGGTGCACCAAGCGGACCTGCTGCTGTGCGTGATGGACCCCACGAG
Source organism: Deltaproteobacteria bacterium (assembly GCA_028818775.1). Classification (NCBI taxonomy): domain Bacteria; kingdom Pseudomonadati; phylum Myxococcota; class Myxococcia; species Deltaproteobacteria bacterium. The sequence goes on from JAPPNE010000173.1 coordinate 37,197, forward strand.
CCCCCTCGCCGACCAGCAGCTCGCCATCGTCGACTCGGTGCTCGAGGACATCGGCGCGGCCGAGATCCCCCGGCTCATCGTGCCCAACAAGATCGACGTCGCCGAACGCGTACCCGTCTACCCCGCCGGCGGCCACGAGGGCGTGTGTCCGATCTCGGCCCGGACCGGTGCCGGCGTCGAGCGCCTGTTGGAGGCCATCGGCCGGGTGCTGGACCGAGGCAAGCAGCAAATCCGGCTCACCCTGCCCCAGTCCGAGAGCGCCATCATCCCCTTTCTCAGGGCACGCGGGCGGATCCTCGCCGAGGAATACGGCGAGCGCGACGTGCGCATCACCGCGCTGGTGAGCGCCAAGGTCTCGGGACAGCTCAAGAAACTCGCCGCGGCTTGGCGGGATTGACAGAAACCCCATTACTTTGGTAATAAAATCAGACCTTTGCGGAGGTGCATCGAGGCACGTAGCTCAGTGGGAGAGCGCTTCCTTGACGCGGAAGAGGTCGGCGGTTCAATCCCGCCCGTGCCTACCATCCCATTCCTTGGCTGTCCACTCCCTGCACCGGCACTTACCAGCCGTTTTCCGCGAGCCAGACGACTTCGGTCCATACAGTTAAACAGGCCACCGGCATGGAGAAGATTCAGGTCAATGTACCGGGGGGTGAAACCCTCCAGGTCAGCGCGGGCACGCACGCCGGCAAAGTCGGCGACATGCCCTCGGGCAGGCGCATCGTCGCGGCAAGCGTCGACGGCAGGGCCGTGGACCTTGCCCGGCCCCTGGCGCAAAGCTGCGACGTCCAATGGATCGCTCTGGACAGTCCCGAGGGCACCGACATCCTGCGCCACTCCACGGCGCATCTCATGGCCCAAGCGGTCCAGAGCCTGTTTCCCGGCACCCAGGTGACCATCGGCCCCACCACCCGGGACGGTTTCTACTACGACTTCAAGCGCGACAAGCCGTTCACGCCCGAAGAGCTGGAGAAGATCGAGGAACGGATGCGCGAACTGGCCGGGCAGGACCTGTCCATCGCGCGCGAGGAGGTGCCACGGGACGAGGCCATCGAACTGTTCCGTCAAATGGGCGAGGACTACAAGGTGGAGATCATCTCGGACATCCCCGACGAGACCGTATCGCTCTACCGCCAAGGCGACTGGGTCGACCTGTGCCGCGGCCCCCACTTGCCCAGCACCGGCTTCATCCAGGCTTTCAAGCTCACCTCGGTGGCCGGCGCCTACTGGCGCGGCGACGAGCGGAACGAGATGCTCCAGCGCATCTACGGCACCTCGTTCCCCACCCGCAAGCAGTTGAAGGAGCATCTGGCGCTCCTGGAGGAGGCGCGCAAGCGCGACCACCGCAAGCTCGGCAAGGAGCTGGACCTGTTCAGCTTCCACCCTGCGGCACCGGCGAGCCCGTTCTTCCATCCCAAGGGCGCCTTCGTCTACAACGCCCTGGTGGAGTACATGCGCAGCCTCTACCAGCGTTACGGCTACCAGGAGGTGATCACGCCGCAGATCTTCGACGCGGGCCTGTGGCACCGCTCCGGCCACTACGAGCACTACAAGGACAACATGTACTTCACCCACATCGACGAGCGCGAGTTCGGGGTGAAGCCCATGAACTGTCCGAGCCACACGTTCATCTACGCGTCGAAGAAGCGCTCGTACCGCGACCTGCCCATCCGGCTGGCCGACTTCGGACGTCTGCACCGCTACGAGAAATCCGGCGTCACCGCCGGACTGACGCGGGTGCGCAGCTTCTCGCAGGACGACGCCCACATCTTCTGTACCCCGGGACAGATCGAGGGCGAGATCGCCGCGCTGCTTGACATGCTCCGCGAGGTATATCATAGGTTCAACTTCCAGGATCTGGAGGTCTACCTCTCCACCAGGCCCGACCAGTATCTGGGCGCCCTGGAGACCTGGGAGCGTGCCGAGGCGGCATTGGCCGCATCGCTGGAGACGCGGAACCTAGCCTATGAGATCAGCAAGGGCGATGGCGCCTTCTATGGCCCGAAGATCGACTTCGTCGTCAAGGACGCGATGAAGCGCGGCTGGCAGCTCGGCACGGTCCAGCTCGACTTCTCCATGCCGGAACGGTTCGACCTCGGCTTCGTCTCGGCCTCCGGGACGGACGAACGGCCCGTGATGATCCACCGGGCCATTCTCGGCTCCATCGAACGCTTCATGGCCGTGTTGATCGAGCACACCGGCGGCGCGTTCCCGCTGTGGCTGGCGCCGGAGCAGGCGCGCATCGTCACGGTGACGGATCAGCAGCAGCCGTACGCCGCCGACGTGTGCGGCCGTCTACGGGACAAGGGCTGGCGCGTGGAGCTGGATGAGCGCAACGAGAAGCTGGGGTTCAAGATTCGCGAGGCCCAGGTGGCCAAGATCCCCTACGCGCTCGTCATCGGCGACAAGGAAGTGCAGAACGGCACGCTGTCGGCGCGGAAACGGGGCGGCGAAAACCTTCCGGCGATGCCGGTGGAGGCCTTCGCCGAGCGGCTCCGGGAAGAGCTGCACCGGGAGACGGAGCCGGTCCAGTGAATGTGTGTGTGCATAGTCATTCAGGAGGTGCTTTATAGCGCGGCCTACGAGAATCAACCAGCAGATCCGGGCACGCGAGGTTCGCGTCATCGACGACGACAGCGCACAACTCGGGGTCATGCCGTTGCACGAAGCCTTGGGCATCGCGGAGCAACGGGAGCTGGACTTGGTGGAGGTGGCACCGGACGCACAGCCTCCGGTCTGCCGCCTGATGGACTACGGGAAGTTCCGCTACCTGCAGAAGAAGAAGACGCAGGAAGCGAAACGCAACGCCACCTTTGTCGCCGTCAAGGAAGTCAAGATGGGAGCCCGGACGAACTCGCACGACCTGGAGTTCAAGGTGCGCAACATACGGCGCTTCCTGGAACGGGGACAGCGGGTCAAGGTGTCGGTCTTCTTCCGTGGCCGCGAGATCACACACCCGGAGTTGGGCCGGGCGATGCTCAACGGGGTCTTCGACGAGGTTCAGGACATGGCCAAGCTCGACGTGTCGCCCAAGCTCGAGGGGCGCAGCATGGCCATGCTGTTGACGCCGAAGACGAGCGCATGACCCAACACGAAAATCGAACGGGACGGAGAAACCAGGGATGCCGAAGATAAAGACAAACAGGGGGGCCGCGAAGAGATTCAAGGTCAGCAAGAGCGGCAAGATCATGCGACGGCGTGGCTTCAAGAGCCATATCCTGTCCACCAAGAGCCGCAAGCGGAAACGCCGCCTGAGACAGGCCGCTTCGGTGTCGAGCTACGAAACCACGAGCATGCGGCGCCTCATTCCCTATCTGTAGTAGCGACTCGCTCTCGGGGTACGGCAAGGCACCGGAATCCACAGACAAACCATTCGTTGAGACGAGGCGCACGCGTGCGGCTGCTGCCCGCCGGCGCCTCCGTTGACGTTCGTTCAAGGAGCACACGCGATGCCCAGAGTCAAAGGCGGACCGGCCTCACGCCGTCGCCGCAAAAAGATCATGAAGCTGGCCAAGGGTTACGTCGGCGGCCGCCGGCGGCTCTACCGCGTCGCCAGGGAAACCGTCGAGCGCGGGCTGGCCTACGCCTACCGGGACCGCCGGGTGCGCAAACGCGTATTCCGCGGCCTGTGGAACATTCGCATCAGCGCCGGGGCGCGGGTCAACGGACTGTCCTACAGCCGGCTGATCCACGGCCTCAAGCTCGCCGGGGTGGCGCTGGACCGGAAGATCCTGGCGGACCTCGCGGCCACCGACGCGCACCTGTTCGACCAGCTTGCCCAGCGCGCGAAGCTTGCCCTCGACCCGAATCGGGAAGGTGCTCCCGACGTTCGGGAACCCGACCCTGAGCCGGAGTCCGCGGAGGAAGCGGCCGCCGACTCCGATACAGGGGAGGCTCCCGAAGCCTGACACCCTGACTCCGCGATGATCGAGATACTGGAAAAGCTCCACGAGGAAGTGACCGGGCGCCTTGGGCACTGCGCGTCGGAACAGGACGTGGAGCAGATTCGCGTCGACTACCTCGGCCGCAAGGGCGGCAAGCTGACCGCGCTGCTGCGCGGCCTGCGGGAGCTTCCGGCCGAGGAACGGCCGAGCGCCGGCGCCGAGTTGAACCGGCGCCGGGGGGAAGTCGAGACCCTGCTCGAAACGCGGCTCGCCGAGTTGCGCCGCCAGCGGGAGAGCACGCGCGAGGGTGGGCCCCGGCTCGACGTGACCTTGCCGGGCAACCGCCTGGAGCGTGGCCGGGTCCACCCCTTGACCCGGGTGACGGATGAGATCATCGACGTTTTCACCGGCATGGGGTTCGAGATCGCGCGGGGGCCGGACGTGGAGGACGACTACCACAACTTCGAAGCCCTCAACATTCCCAGAGACCACCCGGCGCGGGACATGCAGGACACCTTTTTCGTGTCGGAGAACCACGTGCTCCGCACCCACACCTCGCCGGTGCAGATCCGCGTCATGGAGACGCGCCGTCCGCCGCTCCAGATCATCGCGCCCGGAGCCGTCTACCGCCACGACGACGACGCCACCCATTCGCCCGTGTTCCACCAGGTGGAAGGCTTCATGGTGGACCGGCACATCACCTTCGGCGACCTCAAGGGCGTGCTCACCCACTTCCTGGAGGAGATCTTCGAAGGGGACGTGCGCGTACGCTTCCGTCCGAGCTTCTTCCCGTTCACCGAACCCAGCGCCGAAGTGGACATCGGCTGCATCCTGTGCCGCGGCGTCGAGGACTCCTGCCGCGTGTGCCGCGGCTCGGGCTGGCTGGAGATCCTGGGGTCGGGGATGATCGATCCCAACGTCTTCGACTTCGTCGGCTACGACACCGAAGCCTACTCGGGCTTTGCCTTCGGCATGGGAGTGGAGCGCATCGCCATGCTGAAGTACGGCATGGACGACATCCGCCTGTTCTTCCAGAACGACATCCGCTTTCTGAGACAGTTCCCGCTGTAGGAGCCCCCATTTAGTGTGGTGTCTGGTTAATTCGCAGCATAATCTGCGGGTCTTTTTCGCCGTCG
>JAPPNE010000174.1 GCA_028818775.1 Deltaproteobacteria bacterium
CGGCGAAAAAGACCCGCAGATTATGCTGCGAATTAACCAGACACCACACTAGGCTGAGCGCTGTCCGGGCTTTGGCTCATCCAGCGCCGTATGTTCCCTCGATCGCAGCGAGCGCCTCCTCCACCGCCACATCTGCTCCCTCTTCCCTCAGGATCTGCCCAAGCGCCTCGACTAGCGCCACGACGTTCTCCTTCCGGCTCGACTCGCCCATGAGGCCGATGCGCCAGGTCTTGCCGGCGAGGGCGCCGAGGCCGCCGCCGATCTCGATGTTGAAGTCGAGGAGCAGGCGCTTGCGGATGGCGCCGTCGTTGGCGCCTTCGGGGATCTTGACGCTGTTGAGCATCCACAGGCGGTGGCCTTCCTGGGAGGCGAGGGGGATGCCGAGGGCCTCCAGGCCGGACACTAGGGCACGGTGGTTCAACTCGTGGCGCGCGAAGCGCGCTTCCAGTCCTTCGCGCTCGATCTCGCTGAGAGCCGCGTGGAGGCCGTAGTTCATGGAGATGGGGGCGGTGTGGTGGTAGACGCGCTCTTCGCCCCAGTAGCGCTCGATCATGGTGAAGTCGAGGTACCAGCTCTTGACCTTGCTCTTGCGCCGCGCCAGCTTGTCGCGCGCGGCTTGACCGAAGGACACGGGCGACAGCCCGGGCGGACAGCTCAGGCACTTCTGCGTGCCGCTGTAGGCGGCGTCGACGTTCCAGTCGTCGAGGGTCACGGGGCATCCCCCCAGCGAGGTGACGGTATCCAGCACCAGCAGGGCGCCGGCGTCGTGGACGAGCCGGGAAATCTCTTCCACCGGCTGCAACACGCCGGTGGAGGTTTCGGCGTGCACCATGGTGACGATGTCGACCTTGTGCTCCTTCAGGGCCTGCTCCACCTGTTCCGGCCGGATGATCTCGCCCCAGGGGGCTTCGACCTTGACGAGGTTTCCGCCCAGGCGCTCGACGATGTCGGCCATGCGCGTGCCGAAGACGCCGTTCACGCACACCAGCACGGTGTCCCCCTCCTCGATGAGGTTCACGAGGCAGGCCTCCATGCCCGCGCTGCCGGTGCCCGACACCGGAAAGGTCAGCTCGTTCCCGGTGTGGAACAGCCGGCGCAGCATGGCCTTGTTCTCTTCCATGATCTTGAAGAACTCCGGGTCCAGGTGGCCCACCACCGGGGCCGACAGCGCCTCCAGCACCGTGGGGTGGGGGTTGCTGGGGCCGGGTCCGAGGAGGATTCTCTTGGGCGGATTGAGCGGTGAAGCCATGCGCGTGCTCCTGTGGTTGTTGGGGACGGCTCGGTTGTGAGCAGTGCCGGGTGCGGTGTATTCTGCCAAGTAGTTTGTCACGGTACGCTATAACAACCGTGTACCGCGCCATCAACACAATCAGGAGCGACGGCCCGCCCCCCAGCACGCTCCCGCCCCGCTTGAATGGAACTGCACCGGAAACTCGCGGAGACTTTGCTCAGGGATGGCCTCCTGGCTCCCGGTGACGCGGTGCTCGCAGGCGTGTCCGGCGGTCCGGACTCCGTGGCGCTGCTCCACCTTTTGACCGAGGTCGCGCCGGCCCTCTCACTCTCGCTGGAAGTGGCCCACGTGGAGCACGGAATTCGCGGAGCCCGGAGCCGGGAGGACGCGGAGTTTGTCCGGTGCATGGCCGAAGGGCTGTCGCTGCCGTTCCATCTCGCCCGACTGGACTTGCACGACACCGCATCCGGCCGTGCCGGGAACCTGGAAGCCCGCGCGCGCACGGAACGCTACCGGTTCTTCGCGCGGGTGGCGGCGGAGCGGCGCCTCGGCAAGGTCGCGGTGGGACACAACCGCGGCGACCAGGTGGAGACCATGCTCATGTGGCTGCTCCGCGGCTGCGGTCCCGAAGGGCTGGCGGGCATGCCGGCGGCGCGGCCTCTGGACCGGGACGTGGCCGGCGCCGCGGGTCCGATGCTGATCCGCCCGTTGCTGGATGTATCCCGCGAAGCGATCCTGGAATACCTGGCGAGCCGGGATCTGGAGTACCGGGACGACCACACCAACCGCGACACCCGTTACCTGCGAAACTGGATCCGCCAGACCCTGTTGCCGGGGTTGCGGGAACGGACGGACGCCGGGCTGGAGCACCGCCTTGCCCGGCTGGGCGGCATGCTGCGCTCCGACAACGCGCTGCTGGAGCGGCGGCTGGCCGAGGCCTACCGGCGGGTCAGCCGCGAGGACGTGCTGGACCGGGCCGCCTTCCTGGGGATCGAGCCCGAGCTTCGCCCCCGGATGGTGCGATTCTGGCTGGCCCGGGTCACGGGCACGCTCCGGCGCGTCGGCTACGCCCATGTGGATGCCGTCCTCGATCTCATCGCCGGAAGCCGCCCTCACGCCCGCGTATCCCTCCCCGGCGCATGGACCGTGACGCGGGAGTACGAGTCCGTCCGGCTGGTTTCCTCCGTCGAAGCGGCTTCTGCGGACGCCCCTACGGAAACGGTTCCTTCGCCGATGGGCGCAAGGACTCCAAGGATTGCGGGCGAAGAACGTGGCGGACAGGTCGACGGGGAGTACTCCTACCCGCTCCCGCTCGAAGGCGAGATCTTTCTGCCCGAGGCCGGGTTGGAGATCGCCGCTTGGCGCTCGGACAGCCTGGACCTGCCGGCAAGCCCTCACGAGGCCGCCTTCGACCTCCGCGCCGTGGAGCGGGTCGCGGGTGTCCTGCGGGTGCGGAACTTCCGCCCGGGTGACCGCTTCCGGCCCCTGGGCATGGCCGGGCACAAGAAGCTCAAGGACCTGTTCATCGAGAAGAGGCTGTCGCGCTCCCGCCGCCGCACCTTGCCCTTGGTGCTGGCCGGTGAGGAGATCGTGTGGATTCCCGGGTGCGCGCGCGGCGACTTCGCCAGGCTGGAGCCGGACAGCCGCGCGGCGTGGCGGGTCAAGGTCGGTTTCTTCGCCGCGGGCGGGGTGCGCGGCTGATCCGCGCGCGGTTGACTTGGCCGCTCCCCGTTCTTATTGAAGAAGGGGTACCCGTATGTTAACTTTTCTCGGGTACGGCTGGGGTGGAAAAGGCTGGAGAGACCCTCTTTGAACCAAGCGACAAAAAACCTTGCTCTGTGGCTCGTGCTCGGGCTGATGTTCCTGCTGCTCTTCAACGTCTTCACGCGGCAGCAGGGCCGGGACCCCGAGATCATCTACAGCGATTTCTGGTCGGCGGTGGAGCGCGGCGACGTGCAGGAGGTGACGATTCAGGGCCGGTACGTCCACGGCAAGTACCAGAGCGGCGAGCGGTTCCGGACCTTTTCGCCGAGCGATCCGGGGCTGGTGACGACGCTGCGGGAAAAGAACATCCGCATCGCCGCCAAGCCGGAGGAAGATTCTCCCTGGTACTTCGTGCTGCTGGTGAACTGGTTCCCGATGCTGCTGCTCGTGGGCGTGTGGATCTTCTTCATGCGGCAGATGCAGGTGGGGGGTGGCAAGGCCATGTCCTTCGGCAAGAGCCGCGCGCGCCTGTTGAACGAGAACCAGGCGCGGGTGACTTTCAGCGACGTGGCCGGCGTGGACGAGGCCAAGGACGAGCTGCAGGAAGTCATCGCGTTCCTGAAGGATCCGAAGAAGTTCACGCGCCTGGGCGGGCGCATCCCCAAGGGCTGCCTGCTGGTGGGGCCTCCGGGCACGGGCAAGACGCTCCTGGCGCGGGCCATCGCCGGTGAGGCGGGCGTGCCCTTCTTCAGCATCAGCGGATCGGACTTCGTCGAGATGTTCGTGGGCGTGGGCGCGTCGCGCGTGCGCGACCTGTTCGTCCAGGCCAAGAAGCAGGCGCCGTGCATCGTCTTCGTGGACGAGATCGACGCGGTCGGGCGCCAGCGCGGCGCCGGCCTGGGCGGCGGACACGACGAGCGCGAGCAGACCCTCAACCAGTTGCTGGTGGAGATGGACGGCTTCGAGGCCAACGACGGCGTAATCCTCATCGCCGCCACCAACCGGCCCGACGTGCTGGACCCGGCGCTGCTGCGGCCGGGGCGGTTCGACCGCCGCGTGGTGGTGCCGCGGCCCGACGTCAAGGGGCGCGAGGGCATCCTGGCGGTGCACAGCCGGCAGGTGCCCCTGGACGGCGACGTCGATATCCGGGTGCTGGCCCGGGGGACTCCGGGGTTTGCCGGCGCGGATCTCGAGAACCTGGTGAACGAGGCAGCCCTGCTCGCGGCGCGGAACGACAAGGACAAGGTCAACATGAATGACTTTGAGCTCGCCAAGGACAAGGTCATGATGGGGACCGAGCGCAAGAGCATGATCATCAGCGACGAGGAGAAGCGCAACACCGCCTACCACGAGTCCGGCCATGCGCTGGTGGCGAAGATGCTGCCGGGGGCGGACCCGGTCCACAAGGTGACCATCATCCCGCGGGGCATGGCGCTGGGGCTGACCCAGCAGCTCCCCATGGACGAGCGCCACAGCCAGGACAAGCAGCATCTCCTGAACAACGTCACCATCCTGTTCGGCGGCCGCGTCGCTGAAGAACTGGTCCTCGACCACATGACCACGGGGGCCGGCAACGACATCGAGCGCGCCACCGAGATCGCCCACCGGATGGTCTGCGAGTGGGGCATGAGCGAGAAGCTCGGGCCCATGACCTTCGGCAAGAAGGAAGAGCAGATCTTCCTCGGGCGCGACTTCACCCAGCAGCAGGACTACTCCGAGAGCACGGCGGTGGAGATCGACATGGAGGTGCGCCGCATCATCCAGGACTGCTACGGCCGGGCGAAGGACCTCCTGACCACGCATATCGATCTGTTGCACCTGGTCGCCAAGGAGTTGCTGGAGAAGGAAGTGCTGGACGGCGCGGAAATCGACGCCATCGTCAAGGAATACATGGGAGACAGCGGTCCCGACCTGCCCACGACATCCGTTCCCGCCGGCGACTGACCGGACCGGCATCCCCGACACAGTCCAACTCCGTGTGATTCCCACGGAACAGGGTGTGTTCAATCTCCGCTCGGACACGAAATGGCACTGACGCCCGCAAACGTCATCCCCGAGGCGCCGGCGTCCGGCGACCCGCGCTTGGAAACGGCTCCGGTGCTGGAAACGCGCCACGGCGTGGTGGACATGCGCCGGCGCACGGCGGTGATGGGGATCCTGAACGTGACCCCGGACTCCTTTTCCGACGGCGGCCGCTACGCGGACATCGACGCCGCGCTGGCACACGGCGTGGAAATGGTGCGCGAGGGAGCGGGCATCGTGGACGTGGGCGGGGAGTCGACGCGTCCGGGCGCGGACGCGGTCCCGCTGGAGGAAGAACTGGAGCGGGTGATCCCGGTGATTCGCGGATTGCGTGCGCGGGTCGCCGTGCCCATCAGCATCGATACGTACAAGGAGGCGGTGGCCCGGCGCGCGCTGGATGCCGGTGCGGACATGGTCAACGACATCAGCGCCCTCCGGTTCGACCCCGCCATGGCGGGCCTGGTGGCGACGGAAGACGTTCCGGTGGTACTCATGCACATGCAGGGACGGCCGCGCACCATGCAGCGCGCGCCGCACTACGTCGACGTCGTGCGGGAGGTGGCCGCCTTCCTCCGGGAGCGCGTGGCCTTTGCCATGGAACGCGGAGTGGCCGCCCACCGCATCGTGGTGGACCCCGGTATCGGCTTCGGCAAGGACACGGGCCACAACCTGGAGTTGCTGCGGCGCCTGGACGCCTTGGTGTCGCTGGGACAGCCGGTGCTCGTGGGGCTTTCCCGCAAGGCGTTTCTCGGCCGCCTGCTGGACGAGGGGACGCCGGACGCGCGCCTCGAGGGCAGTCTGGCGGGGGCGGTCGCGGCGGTGCTGGCCGGCGCCCGCATGGTCCGCGCCCACGACGTGGCGGCAACATGCCGGGCCGTGCGCGTGGCGGAGGCCATCCGCGGGGGCGCACCGGCGGGTTCGCGCGGGTGAGGCCGGTCGCCGATTTTCCGGAAAGGGGCCCATGACCTCGGACAGACCACAGGGAGTGGCGGGCCGGCGCCGCCTGTTCGGCACCGACGGCATCCGCGGCATCGCCAACCAGGAGCCCATGACCTCGGAGACGGCCTTGAGGCTCGGGCGGGCCATCGCCCACGTGGTCGGCGGTCACGGCGGCGGGACGGAGGCGCGCGGCGCCCTGGGGCGGAAGCGCACGCGCCGGCGGCGCATCCTCATCGGCAAGGACACGCGCCTGTCGGGTTACATGTTCGAGACCGCGCTGGCCTCCGGCATCTGCTCCATGGGGGCGGACGTTCTCCTGGTGGGGCCGCTGCCGACCCCGGCCGTGGCGTTCCTCACCCGGAGCATGCGCGCCGACGCCGGGGTGGTGATCTCGGCGTCGCATAACCCTTACCAGGACAACGGCATCAAGTTCTTCTCCCGGGACGGCTTCAAGCTGCCGGACGCCTGGGAGCGGCGCATGGAGGCGCTGGTCTGGGAGGGTGAGTACGGCGGACACCACCCGGCCGCCACCGACATCGGCAAGGCTTCCCGCGTCGATGACGCCGTCGGCAGGACCGTGGACTTCCTCAAGGGCGCGTTCCCGGGCCGGCTGACCCTCGAGGGCCTCAAGATCGTCGTGGACTGCGCCAACGGCGCCGCCTACCGGGTGGGGCCGGAGGTGCTGGCGGAACTGGGCGCCGAGGTGATTCCGGTGGCGGTGGACCCGGACGGCACCAACATCAACCGGGAGTGCGGCTCGGTGTACCCGGGGACGGCCCGAGCGGCGCTGCTGGAGCACGGCGCGGACCTGGCCGTGTGCCTCGACGGCGACGCGGACCGGGCGCTGTTCATCGACGACAAGGGCGACTTGGTGGACGGCGACGAGGTGCTGGCCATGTGCGCCATCGCGCTGCGGGAGGCCGGGCGCCTGCCCACGGGCGCGGTGGTGGCCACGGTGATGAGCAACATGGGGCTCGACGTCTCCCTCCGCGGGCACGGCATCGAGGTCCTGCGCACCGCCATCGGCGACCGCTACGTGGTGGAGGAAATGCGCCGCGGCGGCCACAACCTGGGCGGCGAGCAGTCGGGCCACCTGGTGTTCCTGGACCACAACACCACCGGCGACGGCTGCCTGACCGCGCTCCAGGTGCTGGCCCTCATGGTGGAGCAGGAGAAGCCCCTGAGCGAGCTGCGCCGGATCATGGGCAAGCTGCCGCAGGTGATCGTCAACGTGCCGGTGCGCGAGAAGCGCCCGCTCTCCGAGATGGACCAAGTGCAGGCGCGCATCAGCGAGAGCGAGAGCCTGCTCGACGGCCGCGGCCGCGTGCTGGTGCGCTACTCCGGTACCGAGCCGCTGGCCCGGGTGATGATCGAGGGCGAGTCGGAGGATGAGATCAGGCGGCTGGCGCAGGGCATCGCCGACGCGATCCACTCCAGCAGCGGGTCCGGTGGCTAGGGGTTTCGGCATGATTCGTCTCGGAGTCAACGTCGATCACGTGGCCACCGTGCGCCAGGCGCGGATGATCGCCATCCCGGACCCGGTGGAGGCGGCGCTCCTGGCCGAGCGGGGCGGCGCCGACCTGATCACCGTGCACCTGCGCGAAGACCGCCGGCACATCCAGGAGCGCGACGTAGCCCGGCTGCGGGAGCGGCTGAGCGCGGGCCTCAACCTGGAGATGGCCGGGACCGAGGAGATGGTTCGGCACGCGCTCGCCTTCCGGCCGGACGACGCCTGCCTGGTGCCGGAACGGCGCGAGGAGCTGACCACCGAGGGCGGCCTCGACGTGGTCGCCCACGCGGACCCGCTCCGCGAGGTGGTGGCGCGCCTGCGCGGCGCCGGCATCCGGGTGAGTCTTTTCGTGGACCCCGATGCGCGACAGCTCGAAGCCAGCCGGGCGCTGGGCGCCGACGCCGTGGAGCTCCACACGGGCACCTACTGCGACGCCGCCGCGGACCGGGTGGAGCGCGAGCTCGAGGCCGTGCGCCGCGCCGCGACCGTGGCCGCGGACCTGGGCCTGGAGGTCCACGGCGGGCACGGCCTCAATGCGGAGAACGTGGCGCCCATCGCCGCCATCGAGGAGATCGTGGAGCTCAACATCGGACACAGCATCGTCGCCCGGGCCATCATGGTGGGCATGGTCGAGGCGGTGCGGGAGATGAAGGCCCTCATCGCGAGGGCGGAAACGGCGGGTGACTGACTCATGCACGTGGTGACCGCGGCGGAGATGCGCCGCATGGACCAGCTCACCATTCAGGCTCACGGCGTCCCCAGCCTGCGGCTCATGGAGCGCGCCGGCCAGGGCGTGGTGGACGTGATCCTCCAGCGCTGGACGCAACTGGCCAAGCGCGGCGCGCTGGTGGTGGCGGGCAAGGGCAACAACGGCGGCGACGGGCTCGTGGTGGCGCGGCTGCTGCACCAGCGGGAGTTCCCGTGCGAGGTGGCGTGCGTGGCGCGGGCGGACGAGCTGTCGCCGGACGCGGCCACCAATCTCCAGCGCTACCGTACCGCGGGGGGCCGGTTCACGGAGATTCCTGACGGCGACCTCGACGCACTCCGCGACCGTTTCGGGGACAAGGGGCTCTTGGTGGACGCCCTCCTGGGCACCGGCCTGCGCGCGCCCGTGAAGGGGTTCCTGGCCGACGTGGTGGAACTCATGAACGCCTCGGGGCTGCCTATCATCGCGGTGGACACCCCGTCGGGGCTGGATGCCGACAAGGGCGGCCCCTTGGGTTCGACCATTCAGGCCGACGTGACGGTGACCCTCGGCTATCCCAAGACCGGGCAGGTGGTCTATCCCGGGGTCACCTACTGCGGCGATCTGGTGGTGGCCGACATCGGCCTCTGGGACCAGGCCGTGGCCGAGGTGGCCCCGGCGGCGGAGTTGCTGGATTCCGCCGAGTTGGTGTGGCTCCTGCCGCGCCGGTTGGAAGACTCGCACAAGGGCAGCTACGGCCACCTGCTGGTGATGGCCGGCTCCCGCGGCAAGACCGGCGCGGCGGTGCTTTGTTGCCGCGGTGCCATGCGGGTAGGCACCGGGCTCGTGACCCTGGCGGCGCCGCGCGGGCTCAACGACATCCTCGCCGGCGCGCTGGTGGAGCCCATGACCGAGACCTTGGGGGAGCCGGGCGCGGAGCAGTGGCCGGCGTTGGGGGCGGGCGATTGGGAGGCGCTGGCGGAGCGCAGGAACGCGGTCCTGTTCGGCCCGGGCGTAGGCGTCCACGAAGATGCCGGGCGCACGCTGGAGACGCTGCTGGAGCATTGCGGCCTGCCGTGGCTCATCGACGCCGACGGGCTCAACAACCTGGCGGCGGACACGAGCCGGTTGAAGGAGGCGCGCGTCCCGCCCGTGCTGACGCCGCACCCCGGCGAGATGGGCCGCCTCGCCGGCATGGACACCGCGGAGGTCAACGCCGACCGCATCGGCATCGCCCGAGCGTTTGCCGCGGAGCACCGTTGCTACCTGGTGCTCAAGGGGGCGCGCACGGTGGCGGCTACCCCCGAAGGCCGTGTCTCCATCAACCCCACGGGCAATGCCGGCATGGCCACCGGCGGCATGGGCGACGTCCTGGCGGGGATCATCGCCGGGTTTCTCGCACAGGGATTTCGCCCGGAGGAAGCCATGCGCTTGGGAGTGTACATCCACGGCCGCGCCGGCGACCGCGTCGCGGACCAACACGGCGAGGTCGGGTTGATCGCGTCAGACCTCGTCGACGAGTTGCCGGCCACCATCAAGGAGCTGATGCAGATTCGGGAGATGGTGTCTGGAGTGCAGGGATGACGACGAACGCCTTTCAGATCACGACGGGCTCGCAGGAGGACACCCGGGCGCTGGGGCGGACCCTCGGCGGCTTCCTCGCCGGCGGCGAGATCCTGGGGCTCACGGGCGACCTCGGGAGCGGCAAGACCTGCTTCGTCCACGGGCTCGCCGAGGGGCTCGAGGTGGGCCGGAACAGTTGGGTGCGGAGCCCCACCTTCACGCTTATCAACGAGTACGACGGCCGGGTGCCGCTGGTCCACGTGGACCTCTTCCGCGTGGCCCAGGGCGCGGAGATGGAAGACCTGCACCTGGAGGAATACTTCGCGTCCGGCAGCGTCTGCGTCATCGAGTGGTTCGAACGCTTGGACG
Organism: Deltaproteobacteria bacterium; assembly: GCA_028818775.1. Taxonomy (NCBI): domain Bacteria; kingdom Pseudomonadati; phylum Myxococcota; class Myxococcia; species Deltaproteobacteria bacterium. The sequence goes on from JAPPNE010000174.1 coordinate 10,024, forward strand.
CGGTCGGCGTGGACGAGTTCCTCGCCGTGGCCTTCCGCTACGTGGACGAGGACCGGCGGGAGTTGCGCTTCGCCGCCCACGGCCCGCGGTACGAAGAGCTGGTGGCCGCGTTGCGCTAGCGATGTCGCAGGATGGCGCTGATCGTGCAGAAATACGGCGGCACCTCCGTCGGCATGGTGGAACGCATCCGCAACGTCGCCAGGCGCGTGGCGGCCGCGCGCGAAGCCGGGAACGACGTGGTGGTGGTGGTATCGGCCATGTCCGGCGAGACCAACCGCCTGCTGAACCTGGCCAACCAGGTCTCCGCGCACGTGGACGATCGGGAGATCGACGTGCTCCTGGCGTCGGGAGAACAGGTGTCGTGCGCGCTGCTGGCGCTGGCGCTCAAGGACCTGGGCCAGGCGGCGCGCTCGTTTCTCGGTCACCAGGTGCGCATTGCCACCGACAGCGTGTACGGCCGGGCGCGCATCAAGAGCATCGACGCCACCCGTGTGCTGGAGGCGCTCGAGCGCCGGGAGGTGGTGGTGGTGGCGGGCTTCCAGGGAGTGGACGAGGACGACAACATCACCACCCTGGGGCGCGGCGGCTCGGACACGAGCGCCGTGGCCATGGCCGCCGCCCTGAACGCCGCGGTGTGCGAGGTCTACACGGACGTGGACGGCATCTACACGGCCGATCCCTTCGTGTGCCCGCGCGCCCGAAAACTGGATCGCATTACCTACGACGAAATGCTGGAGATGGCCAGCATGGGCGCCCGCGTGCTGCAGATCCGCTCGGTGGAGCTGGCGAAGAAGTTCGGCGTCCCGGTGCACCTGCGTTCGAGTTTCAACGACGTCGAGGGCACTTGGCTGGTCGAGGAGGACGAACAGATGGATGATTCGGTTCTGGTTTCGGCAGTGACCTGCAACAACGACGAAGCCAAGATCACCATCCGCGGGGTGCCGGATCGCGCCGGCCTCGCGGCGCAGATCTTCGGCCCCATCGCGGACGCCAACATCGTCGTGGACATGATCATCCAGAACGCCGGCGAGGACGGCACCACCGACGTGACCTTCACGGTGCCCAGGAAAGACCATCCCAAGGCCATGGAATTGATTGAAAAAACCGCGCCCTTGATCCAAGCTAAGGGGGTGGCCTCCGACACCCGCGTCGCCAAGGTGTCGGTGGTGGGGGTGGGGGTGAGAACGCACGCGGGCGTGGCCGCGAAGATGTTCAAGGCGCTGGCCGACCAGTCCATCAACATCGAGATGATCTCCACCTCCGAGATCAAGGTGTCGGTGGTGGTGAACGAGGAGGACAGCCACAGGGCCGTGGATTCGCTGCACGCTTCGCTGATCGAAGGACAGGTGAGGGCATGAGTAATTTGTTGCTGTACGATACGACCCTGCGGGACGGGTGCCAGAGCGAGGACGTCTCCTTCAGCCTGAAGGACAAGCTGCGCATCGCAGAGAGCCTGGCCGAGCTGGGCATTCACTACATCGAGGGCGGCTATCCCGGCTCCAACCCGCGCGACGCCGAGTTCTTCAAGGAGGTGCCGAAGCTGGACCTCAGGAAGACACGGGTCGCGGCCTTCGGCACCACCCGGCGCCCGTCGGTGAAGCCGTCGCAGGACGCCAGCCTCAAGCTCCTGCTGGCGGCCAAGACCCCGGTGGTGACGCTGGTGGGCAAGACCTGGGACCTGCACGTGCGCGACGACCTGCGCATCAGCCAGAAGGCCAACCTGGAGGTGATCGCCGATTCCATCGCCTACATGAAGAAGCATGTCGACGAGGTGATGTTCGACGCCGAGCACTTCTTCGACGGCTACCGCAGCAATCCCAAGTTCGCGCTGGAGTGCCTCAAGGCGGCCGAGGAGGGCGGTGCCGACTGGATCGTCCTGTGCGACACCAACGGCGGCGGCCTGCCCGGCGACGTCGGCGCGGCGGTGACGCGGGTCAAGGAGGAGGTGAAGACGCCGCTGGGGATCCACTGCCACAACGACGGCGAGCTGGCGGTGGCCAACACCATGACGGCGGTGGAGAACGGCGTGCGCCAGATCCAGGGTACCATCAACGGCTTCGGCGAGCGCTGCGGTAACCTGAACCTGTGCTCGGTGCTGCCCAACCTCCAGTTGAAGCAGGGTCACAAGATCGTCCGGACGTCGCAGTTGCGCCGCCTGCGCGAGATCTCGCACCTGCTCTACGAGCTGGCTAACGTGGTGCCCAACAAGCGCCAGCCCTACGTGGGCGACAGCGCGTTCGCGCACAAGGGCGGGCTCCACGTCTCGGGCATCATCAAGAACCGCGAGACCTACGAGCACATCGAGCCGGAGCTGGTGGGGAGCCGCCAGCGCGTGCTGGTGTCGGACCTGTCGGGGCGGAGCAACATCGTCTACAAGGCGCGGGAATACGACATCGACCTGAACGGTCAGGACCAGGCCGTGCACCAGATCCTCAATCGCATCAAGGAGCTGGAGAGCCAGGGCTACGAGTTCGAGGCCGCGGAGGCTTCCTTCGAGCTGCTGATCCAGGAGGCGTTGGGCAAGAAGAAGCGCAACTTCCGCCTCGACGGGTTCCGGGTCATCGACGAGAAGCGGGTGGAGAGCGAGGCGCCGCTGTCGGAGGCCACGGTCAAGGTGGAGGTGAACGGCGTGATGGAGCACGCCGCGGCCCTGGGCAACGGTCCGGTGCACGCGCTGGACCAAGCCCTGCGCAAGGCCCTTACGGGCTTCTATCCGTCCCTGGAGGAAGTGGAGCTGCTGGACTACAAGGTCCGGGTGCTGTCGTCGGGCGAGGGTACGGGCGCCGTCGTCCGGGTGCTCATCGAGTCGGGTGACGGCCAGACCCAGTGGGGTACGGTGGGCGTTTCCCACAACGTCATAGAGGCGAGCTGGCAGGCGCTGGTCGACAGCATCGACTACAAGCTCTACAAGGACCGAAAGAAGAAGGGCCACGCGGGCAGGAGCCGCGCCGGGAAAGCCCATTCCGCGGCGGCGCCCGCGTCCTGAACGGAGGACCGCGGCCGTTTCGCCGCTACGCTTGCCGAACCGCGCATCCGGGGACGCGCGACAGGGATCTGCGGTAGTCGGATCTTCCGGAAAGCCGCCCATGTGGAGTCTTCTGAAAGAGGACGTGCGCGTCGCCTTCGAGCGCGACCCCGCGGCGCGGAACCTCGGCGAGGTTCTGCTCAGCTATCCGGGCGTGCACGCGCTGCTGTGCCACCGCGTCGCCCACAGGCTGTGGCACGGCGGCTGGAAGAACCTGGCGCGCTTCGCAAGCCATCTGAGCCGTTTCTTCACCGGCATCGAGATCCATCCGGGCGCCGCCGTCGGGAAGAGGTTCTTCATCGATCACGGCATGGGCGTGGTCATCGGCGAGACCGCGGAGATCGGCGACGACGTGACGCTGTACCAGGGCGTGACCTTGGGCGGCATCAGCCTGCGCAAGGAGAAGCGTCACCCCACGGTGCAGGACTGCGTCATCATCGGCGCCGGCGCTACCGTGCTGGGCCCGGTGGTGGTGGGGCGGAACAGCAAGATCGGCTCGGGCTCGGTGGTGGTGAAGGACGTGCCGCCCAACTCCACGGTGGTGGGCGTGCCCGGCAAGGTCGTGGAGGGCGACGGCGTGCACCGGGACCCGGTGGAACACCAGATCGCCCTGGACCACGATCGCTTGCCCGACCCCATGGCCAGGTCCCTGGGCCAGTTGTCCGACCACATCCGCAAGCTGGAGGAGCGGGTGAACGAGCTGGACGCCAAGCAGGGCGGGTTGGAGGCGCGGCAGCGGGAAGAGGACAAAGAGGTCCGCCGGTACAAGAACTGATGAGAGGGCAAGGTGACGGCAGCAGCGGACAAGAGAGTGGCGGTGGCCATGAGCGGAGGCGTGGACAGCTCGGTGGCGGCCGCGCTCCTGTTGGAGCAGGGGTACGACGTGGTGGGGGTGTCATTGCGCCTGTGGGAGGGGCGGGACCTCGGGCCGCGCAACTGCTCGGACCATCGCGGCGCGGAAGAGGTGGCCTCGGTGCTGGGGATTCCCCACACGGTCCTGGACCAGCGCGGCGACTTCCGCGAGGCCGTGGTGAAGCCCTTTGCCCGAAGCTACCTGGAAGGCGCCACGCCCAATCCCTGCGTCGCCTGCAACCGCGAGTTCAAGATCGAGCGGCTGCTGGCGTGGGCGGAACCCCGCGGCATTGAGCGCGTGGCCACGGGCCACTACGCCCGCGTCGCGCACGGCCGCGGCGGGGCGGGATTGATGCGCGGCGCGGACCGGAACAAGGACCAGTCGTACTTTCTCTTCGCGCTCTCGGTGCGTCAGCTCGAGCGCATTGCGTTCCCGTTAGGGGGGCTCCACAAGGACGCCGTACGCGCCAAGGCGCGTGAGCTGGGCCTGCCGGTGGCCGAGCGCCCCGAGAGCCAGGACATCTGCCTCGGAGACCACCGGGCGGTGGTGGCGTCCCTGGCCGGACCCGGGCAGCTCGGCGCCGGGGAGATCGTGGACAGCCGCGGCCGCGTGCTCGGCCATCACGACGGCATCCACCGCTTCACCGTGGGCCAGCGAAAAGGCCTCGGCATCGCCGCCCCGCGGCCGTTGTACGTGTTGCGCATCGACGCGGACGCGAGGAGGGTGGTGGTGGGTCCACGCGAAGAGTTGTGCACGGAGGTCTTCACCGCGAGCCGCATCAACTGGATAGCGTCGCCCCCGGACGGGGAGACGGCCGCGGAAGTGCAGATCCGTTACCGCTCCCGGCCGGCGCCCTGCACGTTGCGGCCGTTGGACGATCATGCGGTGGAGGTCCGCCCGAACGAGCCGCTCCCTTCCGTAAGCCCCGGCCAGGCCGCGGTTTTCTATCGCGGCGACCAGGTGCTAGGCGGCGGCTGGATCGACAAGGCGCCCGGCCGAGCCGGGATCGATGCGGCGCGGGATGCCCGCGGGACTCTCGTGGACAGCCGATGCGCGTAGCCATCAAGACACTGGGTTGCAAGATCAACCAGTACGACACCGCGGTGATCCAGGAGCGGCTGGCGCGGGAGTCGTGCGCGTTCGTTCCGTTCGAGGATCCGGCCGACGTGTACGTCGTGAATACCTGCACGGTCACGGACCGCGCCGACTGGGAGGCACGCCAGCTCGTGCGCAAGGCCAAGCGGAGCAACCCCGCGGCGCGGGTGGTGGTCACCGGATGCTATGCGCAGGTGAGCCCCGGCGAAGTGTCGCAAGTCCCGGGCGTGGACCGCGTGGTGGGCCTCAACCGCATGGATGAGCTGGTGCGTTGCGTCACCGACGGCGAGTCGGTGGCCGGCCCCGCCGTCTCCGTCGGGAATCCCCGCGACGAACGCACCGTCGGCGTCCTGGGCGCCCGGGGTTTTCCGGGCCGCACCCGGGCGTTCCTCAAGGTGCAGGAAGGATGCAACTTCGCGTGCAGCTACTGCATCATCCCCACCGCCCGCGGGCGCAGCCGCAGCGTGCCGCCGGAACGCGTGCTGGAACAGGTGCGCGGTCTCGCGGAGGCCGGTTTCGCGGAGATCGTGCTCACGGGGATTCATCTCGGCGGCTACGGCTACGATCTGGCGCCGCGGGTTTCGCTGAGCGAGTTGGTGCGGCGCATCGCCGGCAGCGGGTTGATCCCCCGGCTGCGCCTGAGTTCCCTGGACCCGCGGGAGGTCACGGACGAGCTGCTGTCGGTGATGGCGGATTCGGAAGTGATCTGCCCGCACCTGCACGTGTGCGTACAGGCGGGCGACGACGGCATCCTCAAGCGCATGCGGCGCAACTACGACACCGCCTTCTTCGCCCGGTTGATGGCGCGGGCGCGCGGCAAGCTGCCCCGGGCCGCCCTCGGGACGGACGTTATCGTGGGATTCCCGGGGGAGAGCGAAGACGCCTTTGCCGGGTCGCTGGATTTCCTCGCCGGCGTGCCGCTGACCTACTTCCACGTGTTTCCCTATTCGTCCCGCCGGGGCACCCCCGCGGCCGGTATGCCGGACCAGGTGCCGGCCGCCGAGAAGAAGGAACGCTCGCGCCGCGCGCGGGAGCTGGGGGCGCGCAAGAAGCAGGAGTTCTACCGCGGCCAGGTGGGGAGGCATGTGTCCGTGCTGGCGGAAGAGCCGGTGGCGGGCGAGCCGGGATGGCTCAAGGGCTACAGCCGCAACTACCTGCCGGTACTGTTTCCCGGCGGTCCCGACCTGGTCCATCGCGAGGTCCCGGTCACGCTTCGGGAGTGGTCCCGCGGACGGCTGCGAGGAGAGGCACGATGCTGACGGAGGATCGCCCCGACCTGGAGCGCTTCCAGGACGCTCTGGGCTACCGTTTCCGGGACCCTCTGCTGCTGAATCGCTGCCTGACCCACGTCTCCTGCGGCGGCGGCATGGAAGCGCACAACGAGACCCTGGAGTTCCTGGGTGACGCCGTCCTGGGGTTGGTGATCAGCGATATGCTCATGCAGCGGTTCCCGGACAAGAGCGAGGGCGACCTCTCGCGCATGCGCGCGTCTCTGGTGAACCGCAAGGTGCTGGCGGAAAAGGCGCGCGCGGTGGATGTCGGCGCCGTGCTCCGGATGGGCAAGGGCGAGGAGCGCACCGGCGGCCGGCTCAAGGAGTCGATCCTGTCGGCTTCGCTGGAGGCATTGCTGGGCGGCATCTACCGGGAGGCGGGCTACGACGCGGTGAAGCCCGTGGTGGAGCGTCATTTCGCCGGCGACCTGGACCACACCGGCCTGGGGCTGGACGACTACAAGACCCGTCTCCAGGAAGTCAGCCAGCGGCTCTACCGCGTCCCCCCCACCTACCGGCTGGTGCGCGAGACCGGCCCGAGCCACGACAAGTGCTTCGAGACGGAGATCCGCGTGGACGGCCACCTGGTGGGCCAGGGGGAGGGCCGGAGCAAGAAGCAGTCGGAGCAGGAAGCGGCGCGAAGGGCGCTGGAAATGCTGCTGCAAGGGCAGCAGCAATAGCCCCTCGAATCGTCATTCATGGCGAAGCTCACCTACAAGGACGCCGGGGTCGACGTCGAGGGAGGCAACCGGCTGGTGCGTTCCATCGCGTCCGTGGCCCGCAAGACCGCGCGGCCCGGGCTCATGGGCGGCATCGGCGGGTTCGGCGGGCTCTTCGATCTTTCGCGCGTGCGCGCCCGGCGGCCGGTCCTGGTCTCCTCCACCGACGGGGTGGGCACCAAGCTCAAGATCGCCTTCATGGCCGACCGCCACGACACCGTGGGCATCGACCTCGTGGCCATGGGCGTCAACGACATCCTCACCCAGGCGGCCGAGCCGCTGTTCTTCCTCGACTACTTCGCCACCGGCAAGCTCGAGCACGCCACCTTTCGCGCGGTGGTGGGCGGGGTGGCGGAAGGCTGCCGACAGGCCGGCTGTGCGCTTCTGGGCGGCGAGACCGCGGAGATGCCGTCCTTCTACGCGGACGGCGAATACGACCTGGCGGGCTTCAGCGTCGGCGTCGTCGAGAAGGACCGCATCCCCGACCCGCGCGCCGTGCGCGCCGGCGACGTGGTCATCGGCCTGCCGTCCAGCGGACTCCACAGCAACGGCTATTCGCTGGCGCGCAAGGTCCTGCTGGACAGGGCCGGGCTCAAGTTGAAGTCGAGGGTGGCGGACCTGGGGAGATCCCTGGCGGACGAGTTGCTCACGCCGACCCGGATCTATGCGTCGCTGATTCGCGCGCTTGGCGCGAGGCACCGCATCAAGGGCATCGCGCACATCACCGGCGGCGGCCTGGTGGAGAACCTCCCGCGCGTCCTGCCGACGGGCCTGCGCGCGTGGCTGCGGCGGGGAAGCTGGCCCGTGCCACCTGTCTTCGATCTTATCGCGCGCCTGGGCCATGTGGAGCAGGCCGAGATGGACCGCACCTTCAACAACGGCATCGGCATGGCCTTGGTGGTCGGCGCCGGGGACGCGCCCGGCGTGGAGCGCGCGCTACGCCGCCGGCGCGAGGCCTACGCCGTCATCGGCGAGATCCGCAAGGGGCGGCGCGGCGTGTCGTTCATCAGGTAGGGGTGGGTCGGTTTCCACACGCAGACGTACAGGGGAAGCTTGCGCTACTCTCACTTCTTCGGGTCGTCGGTCCCGCCGCAGGTTTGCTCGAAGTATGTCTTGAACTTCGGATCCTTCATCTTCGCCTCGAAGTCAGGCCGTTGGCTGGCTTCCTGGCACCACTCTTTGCCCTGGATGGCGTACCAGATCGCCGACGCGGTACCCACGGCCACCGGTGCACAACCGGGGGCAACGGCAATGATCAGGATCAAGATGAGTCCGGTCATCCTCACGCTCTACCTCCAATTCGCTGGAGACATGATCAGCCGTCCGTCCGTGCTTTGTTGGGCGGCTGTGGTCAGGAGTTTAGCATGTCGAGGTCGAGGCTTCCAGATGTAGTGAGATCAACCGTTCAGAACCGATTGGGAGTTACCCCATGAAACGCAAGGTCCCTGTCGGCGTATTGCTGTCGGGCGGCGGCACCAACTTGCAGGCGATCATCGACGCCGTAGAGCAAGACCGCCTGGACGCCGAAATCCGCACGGTGGTCAGCAACCGGGAGAGCGCCTACGGCCTTACCCGCGCCCGCAACCACGACATCCCCGCCACGGTCATCGACCATCGCGGTCACGCCTCTCGCGAGGATTACGACCGCGCCCTCGTTGCGCACCTGAACGCCCAAGGCGTGGAACTCGTGGTGCTGGCCGGATTCATGCGCCTGCTGTCGCCGTACTTCGTGCAGAGCTTCCCCAACCGCATCATGAACATCCACCCCGCCTTGTCGCCCGCTTTCGCCGGCCTGCACGGCCAGCGCCAGGCCTTCGAGTACGGTGTCCGCTTCGCCGGCTGCACCGTCCACTTCGTCAGCGAAGGCTGCGACGAAGGCCCCATCATCATCCAGGCCGTGGTCCCCGTCCTCCCCGACGACACCGAGGAAACACTTGCCCAGCGCATTTTGGAGCAGGAGCACCGTATCTATCCGCGGGCCATCCAGCTCTACAGCGAAGGCCGGCTCGTCATCGAGGGCAGGAAGGTGAGGGTGACGGGAGAGGAGGGAGATACAGGTGGAGAGACTGCTTTGGTGAACCCACCTATTCCGTGAGGGTTCGTGTCCCCTGTTTGCTATTCCTTCTCGTTCGTCCCCACCACCACCGTGTACAGCGAGAAGCGCGAGAAGCGGTAGGCTCTGCACCCGGTGAAGCCGGTGTCCTGGAGGAACGGCTTGAGCTTGAGGTTGGTGCTCCAGCCGAGGCGGCGGGTGATGGGGTCGAGGGATTTGGTGATGGGACCCCAGAAGCGGGATTCCGTGGTGAAGTGGTTGACGACGACGATGGTGCCGCCGGGCCGGCAGACGCGGCGCATCTCAGCCATCATCCGGATCGGATCGGGCACCACGGTGACCACGTGGAACGCCGTCACGTAGTCGAAGGCGTTGTCGGCAAAATCAAGGTTCAGGGCGTCCATCTCCTTGACTTCGAGATGGCGCCAGCCGTTCTTGGCGATCTTCTCCCGGGCCTGGGCGAGCATGAGCGGGGCCTGGTCGATGCCGACCACGTGACAGCCGCGCGGGTAGGCGGGGAACGAGGCGCCGGTGCCGACGCCCACTTCCAGGATCTCGGCCCCCTTGGGAATGTTCAGGTCCTTGATAACCGTCCGTTCGCGCGCATAGAAGAACTTCGCGAACGTCTTGTCGTAGAGCGGGGCAAGATCCGAGTACAGGCGACTCTGGTGTGGTGCTTCAAGCTCGGCCATGCTCGAAAATGGAATATCAATTCACGGTCATATTGTCAAGAATTCCCCGTGAAATCGTCAAGCCAGGACGGCCTCCGCGGCCGGGATCACGATTGGCAATCCGTCGACGCGTTGGCTACATTGAATCGAGCGCCTTTGCGGCGGCCCACCTCCCGCAAGACGTGCAACGACCCGGATTTCCAGGGGGTCCGCTTCTTCCCACATGGCCGGCATCGAACGGTTGATCGACTATCTGTGGCGCTACTGGCGCCGTTATCTGGTGGGCGGGGTGTGCCTGATCGGCACCACCAGCCTGCTCATGGTGGTGCCGTGGTGGGTGCGGGGCGCCATCGACGTCATCGAGCGCGGCGACCCCGACTCCGAGCTGGGCGGCTACGTGCTGCGGATCGCCCTGGCGGCCGTCGCCGGCGGGCTTCTGCGGGGCGTCGCCCGCTCCATCATCTTCAACGCCGGCCGGAACGTCGAGTACGACCTGCGCAACGACCTCTTCGCGCACCTGGAGAAGCTCCCCCTGGGCTACTACCAGTCCCAGAAGACCGGCGACCTCATGTCCCGGGCGGTCAACGACATCAACGCCGTGCGCATGCTGCTGGGCCCCGGCTTCCTCAACTTGGTGAACACGCCGCTCTACCTGGTCTACGCGGCGGTGTTCATGTTCGCCATGAACTGGCAGTTGACGCTGGCGGTGGGCGCGTGCCTGACGCTCCTGGCGTTCGTGTTCAAGCAGTTCCGCGGGCGCATCCGGCGGGCGTCGCTGCGGGTCCAGCGGCAGATGTCGCGCATGAGCGCCCACGTGCAGGAGAACCTGAGCGGCATGCACGTGGTGAAGGCGTACGTGCAAGCGGAGCCCCAGACCGCCGGCTTCGGCGCGATGAACGACGAGTACCAGGTGCGCAGCCTCGACCTCGCCCGCTGCCGCGGCATGATCAACCCCGTGATGGTGGCGCTGCACGGCCTCACCGTGCTGGTGGTGCTGTGGTACGGCGGCTGGCTCATCATGCGCGAGCAGAGCGGCGTGGCCGACTTGGTGGCGTTCATCCTCTACCTGAACGTGCTGGCCTGGCCCATGGCGGCCTTCGGCTGGATGCTCTCGCTGCTCGAGCGCGGGCGCGCCGCCATGGACCGGCTCGAAGAGATATTCGAAGTGGAGCCGGCCATCGCCGACCCCGAGCACCCGGTGCCTTTGCGGGACAAGGAGCGGGGCATCGAGTTCGACCACGTATCGTTCGCCTACAATGGTGACGCGGTGCTCAAGGACGTCAGCTTCGAGGTGCCGCCGGGGCGCAAGGTGGCCATCGTCGGACGCACGGGTTCGGGCAAGAGCACGTTGACGCACCTGATCCCGCGTCTCTACGACGTCACCTCCGGCACCATCCGCATGGGCGGCGTGGACGTCCGGGCGCTCTCCCTGGAAGAGCTGCGCGACGCCATCGGCTACGCGCCGCAGGACCCGTTTCTCTTTTCCACCTCGATCCAGGACAACCTCAAGTTCGGCGACGCCCACGCCAGCGAGCAGGAGGTGCGCCGGGTGCTGGACGTGGCGGACCTCGAGAGCGAGGTGGAGGTGTTCCCCGACGGACTCGACACGCGGGTGGGGGAGCGGGGCATCACCCTCTCCGGCGGCCAGAAGCAGCGGGCGACACTGGCCCGGGCGATCCTGGCGAATCCAGACTACCTGATCCTGGACGACTGCCTGTCGAGCGTGGACGCGCACACCGAGCAGCGCATCCTCGACAGCTTCGAGAGCGTGCTCAAGGGCAAGACCTGCATCATCATCTCGCACCGCATGGCCGTCATCAAGCAAGCCGACGAGATCCTGGTATTGGACGACGGCCGCATCGTCGAGCGCGGCGACCACGAGTCGCTGCTGCGCACCGGTGGACCGTACGCGCGGATGTACCGGCGCCAGCAGATGTCGGACGAGCTGGAGGAGCTGTGAGGGCGGGCGGCGGAGGCTACGGGCGCGGCACCGGCATGAACGCGCCGGAGGAGCAGGACAACATCTCCGGCAAGGCCTACGACCTGAAGCTGGCCTTGCGTCTGTGGCGGTTCCTGCGGCCGCACCGGAAGATATTCTTCCTGTCGCTGCTGCTCCTGCCGGTGCACCAGGGCTTCAACCTGGCCCAGCCGCTGCTCCTGAAGATCGGTATCGACGCGGTCAGCGCGGGCGACGGGCTCACGCTGATGACCGCCGGCCTGCTGTTCGCCGGGGCGCTGGCGGCGGAGGCCACGGCCTACTTCTTCCAGTATTACCTGTCCATCAAGGTGGCGCAGCGCTGTCTCGCCGACCTGCGCGTCACGCTCTTCTCCCACGTGCAGCGCCTGCCCATGAGCTACTTCGACAAGAACCCGGTGGGCCGGCTCATGACCCGCATGACCACCGACGTGGAGGTGCTGCAGGAGATGTTCGCGGCCGGCGCCATGAACCTGGTGGCCGACCTGGTCCTCATCGCGGCCATCGTCGCCATCATGATGTCGCTGCACATGGAGCTGGCGCTGGTGTCGCTGGCGCTGATCCCGTTCCTGCTGGTGGGCATCAACGTCTTCCGCCTCAAGGCGCGGCAGACCTACCGCCTCATCCGCACGCGCATCGCCCGGGTCAACGCCTACCTGGGCGAGGCCATCCCGGGCATGGCCGTGATCCAGCTCTTCAACCGCCAGGCCCGGAGCTTCGAGGAGTTCGACGACCTGAACCGCTCGCACCGCGACGCCATCAAGCGCTCCAACATCTACGAGGCGTCGCTGTTTTCCATGGTGGAAGCCGCGGGCTCCCTCAGCATCGCGCTGCTGCTATGGTTCGGCGGCGGCGAGGTGCTGCAGGGCGTCGTCGGCATCGGCACCTTCGTGGCCTTCAGCGAGTACATCCGCCGGCTGTTCGTCCCCCTGCGCGATTTCAGCAACAAGTACGCCGTGATCCAGGCGGCCATGACAGCGGCCGAACGCATCTTCGAGCTGCTGGACACGGAGCCGGAGAAGTCGGGGCGGAGTGCGGCGCCGGTTGCCGGCACTGGCGACGGCGACGGGCCGACGCCGGCGCGCGTGCCACCGGTGCCCGCCGGTAACGACTCCACCGGCGCCGCGGTGGAGTTCGACAACGTGTGGTTCAGCTACCGTCCCAACGACCCCGTGCTCAAGGGCGTGTCCTTCAGGATCGAGCCGGGCGAGCGGGTGGCGGTGATCGGCGCTACCGGTTCCGGCAAGACCACCACCATCAAGCTCATGAGCCGGTTCTACGACGTGGACAGCGGCGTCGTGCGCGTGGGCGGCCGCGACGTGCGCGACTGGGACCTCGACTCCCTGCGGCGGCACATGGGGGTGGTGCTCCAGGACGTCTTCCTGTTTTCCGGCGACATCCTCTCGAACCTCAAGCTCGGCAACCCGGACGTTCCCGAGGAGCGGATCCGGGCGGCCCTGCGCAACGCCAACGCCGAGGGTTTCGTCCGGCGCCTTCCGGGCGGTTTGCAGGCTCCGGTGCGGGAGCGGGGCAACAACCTGTCGGCGGGACAGCGGCAGCTCCTGGCGCTGGTGCGCATGTTCGTCGTCGACCCCGAGATCCTGGTGCTGGACGAGGCCACCTCCAGCGTCGACACCGAGACCGAGTTCCTGGTGCAGGGGGCCTTCGAGAAGATCATGGCCAACCGCACCTGCCTGGTCATCGCCCACCGCCTGTCCACCATCCGCAACGCCGACCGCATCGTCGTCTTCCACCGCGGCGTCATCCGCGAGATGGGCTCCCACGCCGAGCTGATGGAGAAGGGCGGGGTGTACTACCGGCTGCACCAGTTGCAGTTCCAGGGAGAGGGGAACGGAGGAGCGGCGCGGGATGTGGCCGCGGACCGCTGACGACATGGCGGCCACGTTCACACGGCTCGTGGGGGCCTGCCTGCTGCTGTTCCTCTGCGGCTGCTCGCCGGGATACTACATCCGCGCGGCCTACGAAGAGGGACGCATCCTGTGGCGCCGGACACCCATCACTACGGTGCTGGCCGAGGATGGCGTCACGCCGGAGGTGCGGCGCAAGCTCGAGATGGTTCTGGAGTTGCGGGACTTCGCCGCGACGGACCTGCGGTTGAACGTCGGCGGCAGCTACGCCTCCTACTCCCAGGTCGACCGCCCGGTGCTGCTGCACGTGCTCTCCGCCGTGCCCAAGACCTCCTTCGAGCCCTACACCTGGTGGTTCCCGTTCGTGGGCCGCATGCCCTACAAGGGCTTCTTCGACGGGAACGCCGCCCGCGAGGAAGCCGGCTCCCTGGCGGCCCAGGGATACGACACCCACATCCGCCCGGCCGGCGCCTTCAGCACCCTGGGCTGGTTCGACGACCCGCTGCTCGGGCGTCTGCTCAAGCTCGACCGGGTGAGCTTGGCGGACGTGGTGCTGCACGAACTGCTGCACAACACCCTGTTCGTGCCCGGCTCGGTCGCCTTCAACGAGAGCCTCGCCAACTTCGTCGGCAAACGCGGCGCCATCGAGTTCTTCACGCGGCGCTTCGGCCCGGAGAGCCCCGGCGCCAGGGCCGCGCGCCGGGATTGGCGGGAAGAGATCGAGTTCTCCGGCGCCATGATGGAACTGACACGGTGCCTGCGGGCACTGTACGCCGAGCCGGTACCCGACGCCGAGAAACTGCGGCGACGCGAGCAGGTGTTCGCCGAAAGCCGGCGGCAGTGGGCTGAAGCGGTGACGGGGACACCACGACACCGCTATGCCTCATTCAGCCGGGCCAGGCTGAACAACGCCGTGATCCTGCAGAGCCTGCTTTACGTCACCGACCTGGCCCGGTTCGAGGAACTCTACCGGCGGGAAGGCAAGGACCTGCCCCGCGCCATCGAGGCCGTGCGCGCCGCCGCCCCGGACGCCGAAGACCCGTTCGACACGCTGCCGGGACTGAACCCCGCTGGAACCAACGGCAATGTTGCCGGCAGCGCCGCAACCCGCTCCTACGAGCTGTGCGAGAGGCCGTGAACAAGCTGCTCGCCATCATCCGCGAGCGCTGCCCCCGCTGCGCCACGGGTCCCATCTTCGCGCGCCTCTTCAAGATGAACCGCCGCTGTCCCGTCTGCGGCCTTGAGTTCGAGCGCGAGCAGGGTTACTTTGTCGGCGCCATGTACTTCAGCTACGCATTGGCGGTCGCCGCCGTCCTCCCCATCATCGTCGCCATGCTGCTCCTCGGCTTCACCGCCGCCTCCATCTACATCGTCTCATGCCTGTTTCTGGTCGTGGTGTCCCCGTTCCTGTTCCGCTACTCGCGAGTGCTGTGGATCTATCTCGACCAGGTAATCGATCCGAGGTAGAGGGTGCAACAAGAGCTGAAATTCGCCGCCGACAAGATGCTCGGGCGGCTGGCCAAGTGGCTGCGCATTATCGGGCAGGACGTCATCTACGGCCAGCACCTGTCCGGCCGGGGGCTTGTGCGCACCGCTACCCAGGAACGCCGGATCATGCTGACCCGCGACCGCAGGATATCCCGGCATAACCCGGACCGTACCGTCTTCATCCGGGACGACCACTTCCGGGCGCAGTTGAAGCAGGTGGTGGACGACTGCGGTCTCGACCCCTTTGCGGGGCTCCTGACCCGGTGTGTCGAGTGTAACGAGTCGCTTCAACCCATCACCAAGGACCAGGTCCGGGACACCGTGCCCCCTTACGTCTTCGAAACCCAGGACATCTTTTCGGTGTGTCCCGGCTGCCGGAGGGTCTTCTGGCCCGCCACTCATCAACAGCACATGATGGACGAGCTCAAGCGCCTGGGATTCGTGCCGCCTGGAAATTGAGCAGGCCCTGTGTTAAATTTCTGCCAGTCGTTCCCGGGTAGCTCAGTCGGTAGAGCAGGTGGCTGTTAACCACTTTGTCGGGGGTTCGAGTCCCTCCCCGGGAGCCAACTCCAAACGCCAACCGGCCCCCCACTTCGCGTGAAACATATGGCGGAAACAACGGTATTCGGTCCCGGCGGCTATCGGTTCGTGCGCGGGCGGTTCCAGTACTCGGGAGGCGTCTCGGCGGAGCCGGGATTCGTCATCGAACGCGCTCGGTTCGCGCGTCCCGTGCCGCTTGACGAGGGGTTCCGCCGGATCGAGGCATACCTGCACGCTCTCGGACGGCCGTCCACCGCGCTCTGCGCGTGTGAACTGCGTTCACCCGGCCAGTTCACCGAAGAAGGCTTCGTTGCCTTCAACCGGGTCTATGTGGGCACGCTCGAGCGCTGGGGAATCTTCAAGGACGAGGAGAATCCCGTCGCGCGCTCAAACGTATGTCCGGAGGTCGATCCTCCAAGCGAACCCAGCTTCCATGCGTTCTCGTACACCATGCCGGCCGAGCCGAGCCATGCGGCGGGAGTGAAGAGCTTCGTCATAGCGGGCTCCGGCGAAGCTCCCGAAGGACCGGGAGGCTATCGGGAACGGATCATCCGTCTCGGAGACACTTCGCCCGATGCCATGCGGGAGAAGGCGCAATTCGTCCTCGGAGCGCTGGAGAGCCGGATGGCGGCGCTGGGCCTGACCTGGGCGGACGCCACCACGAGCCAAGTCTACGCGATACATGATTTCCATGGCCTGCTCGCCGACGAGATCGTCCGCCGGGGCGCGGCGCCGGACGGTGTCACATGGACCTACGCCCTGCCGCCGGTCGAAGGCCTGGCTTTCGAAATGGACGTCCGCAGCGTGCCGGTGGAGCGGGTAATCGGCTGAATCCAAGGCCTGACGGCCCGGGGGTAGTCCGATAGATCGGGCGTACTTTCCAGTTGGCGCAAGACCCCGAAGGGAGAACCCCTCGGGGTCTTGTCGTTTGTGGCGTTGTGGAACCGGTTTTGTTTCAGGACGGATCGGGCCAAACAAAGTCCGGCCGAAGCCCTTCGTAGACCGGGCGGCCGTCATCCGGCCGCGGGACACCGGTGGCCGGATCGTAGAAGGCGTGATAGGTCGCCGGCATGCTGTCCGAGTCAAA
This sequence comes from Deltaproteobacteria bacterium, assembly GCA_028818775.1. Classification (NCBI taxonomy): domain Bacteria; kingdom Pseudomonadati; phylum Myxococcota; class Myxococcia; species Deltaproteobacteria bacterium. The sequence continues at coordinate 26,669 of JAPPNE010000174.1, forward strand.
GCCCATCAGGTTCGGCGCGACCGCACGAATGCGCCCCATCTTGTCATCGAGCATGATGGGTGCTCCGCAGTTCGCGCAGGTGCACAGTTCCAAAGGACCATCCGGGTTTTGATCGTTGAACGGCTGGCGGTTCAAGCCCTCAAGGTTGTCGACAGAGAGATCACCGTGAGCGAAAAACGCGACATGGGTCGTGGGTTGTCCCGTAACGCGCTTGCACACGGAGCAGTGACAAGTATGGACGTCAATCGGATCGTTGTCCGAATGAGTCTTTATGCAGTCGCACCCTCCAGAATAAGCCATATCCTCCTCCTTTGTTTGAGCCCGACAGTCTCGCCCGCGACAACCCCCATTGCCGCGGGCATGCCTTAAGTTTCGCCCACGACAACCCCCATTGCCGTGGGCATCCTCAATTTGCGGCGCATACTATCCCAGGCGGCGTTCCCAACGCAATCAGACAGTTGTGGGTGGCGGATTGTGAGATTGACCAGAGTGGAACTACGTGAACGGGGCGTTCTGCCACACGCGCCCCACGGGTAACCGGTTCAACGGCCCCGAAGCCTGCTTCCATCCTGCTGGAGAAGATCAGGCTCGATAGGGAGAAGGCCGGCAGAGGCGTTCCAACCGCCAGAAGAAAGAGGAAGGCAACGCCTGTGGAATGAACACCGTCCTCACCGTGCCGTAAACTCGGGCTAAAGTTCTGCCCAACCGAGCCGGTTATCCCTTGAGACGGGACGCTTGGGTTGGCGTTCCTGGATGTCATGTTCGGGATGGCGGACGGATGGCTCACGAGGTCGATCACCCCCACGACCGGTTGTTTCGCGCGGTGTTCTCCGATGCGGCGGAAGCCGGCGGGCTGTTGCAGAGCGTGCTGCCGGCGGAGGTTCGCGAACGAATCGACTGGGGCAGTCTGAGCTTGCAAGAGGGTACGTTTCTGGACGACGCCCTGCGCGAGAGCGAGTCGGACCTCTTGTACGAGGCGGGGCTTTCCGGCGGCGGGCGCGTATGTGTCTATCTGCTGTTTGAGTACTAGTCGCAGCCGGACAAGTGGATGCGGTTCCGGTTGCTCAAGTACTGCTGCCGGATCTGGGATGCGGCTTTGCGGGCGGAGCCCGGGCAGTCGGAGTTGCGCCCGATCGTGCCGGTGGTCTTCTATCAGGGTAGTCGCGGTTGGCGGCACTCGACCGAGTTCGCGGAGTTGTTCCCCGAGGCGGTGCGGAGATGGCGGTGGGTGCCGCGGTTTGAGCATGTGCTGGTGGACCAGACGGGTGTGGGTCCCGACGAGGTGGAGGGAGGGTTGAGGCGCATTGCGCAGTTGTTGATGATGGCTGCGTATGGGCGGCATGCGGGCGCCGCGATGGAGGGGGCGGCGCGGTTGCTGGCGTCGCTGTCGTCCGGTGGCGGGGTGAATTATCTTCGTCTATTCTTGGTCTACGTGATGGCGACGCAGGATGAAGCGGCGGCACAGGAGGGGCGAGACCGCTAGCTCCCCATCATTTGTTGACAAAACGCACACATTAGATGATGATTGGTTTTGTGGAGCCTCGCTTTGACTGGAACCTGGAGAAAAACCAGCAACTCATTGAGCAACGGGGTATCTCATTCGAGCGCGTCGTTTCCGCGATCGAGCAGGGCGGTGTGGTGGAGGTCTTGGATCATCCCAATCAGGAGCGGTACCGAGGGCAGATGATCTATGTTGTGGACATCGACGGTTACCTGCATCTTGTGCCCTTCGTAATGTCCGCGGACGGGTCAAGGTTTTTGAAGACGATCATCCCGAGCCGGAAGGCGACGCGGGATCACAAGAGGGGGCGATCGTGAAGCACGGACTGGACGCTGAAGAGCGGGAGATCCTGGAGCATTTCGAGCGCGGCGAGGTGACGACCGCTCCAGGCGCTGAGCGTGAGATGAAGGCGGCACGTCAAGCGGCTCGCAATACCTTCAACAAGACTCGCAGAGTCAACCTGCGGGTTACCGAACGCGACTTCAACCTTGCGCATGCGCGTGCACGTGAGGAAGGTATCCCGTACCAGACGCTGTTGTCGAGCGTCATTCACAAGTACCTTTCAGGACGGCTGACCGAGAACAGATAACGAGCATCCTCTCGCCACAGGATCGAGCAGGAAGCCGGTGGCGCGTCGACGCCAGCACCAGCCTTCCTCCAGGATGGACTACCCCGCAACAGTCCTCGTCACCGGCGCCACCGGCTACATCGGCGGTCGGTTGACCCCCCGTCTGCTCGCCGAGGGCCATCGCGTCCGTGTCCTCGCCCGTAGCGCGGCGAGGGTGCGCTCGCGTTCCTGGGCCGACCGGGTCGAGATCGTCGAGGGCGACGCGCTGGACCGCGATACGCTGGCGCGGGCGCTTGCCGGGGTCGACTGCGCCTACTACCTGATCCACAGCATGGGCAGCGGCGCGGGGTTCCACGCGCTCGACGTGGACGCGGCGCGGCTCTTCGGGCAGGTGGCCCGGGAAGCCGGCGTTCGCCACATCGTCTACCTGGGCGGGCTGGGGGACCCGAGGGCCGACCTGTCGCAACACCTGCGTTCCAGGCAGGAGACGGGGCGGGCGCTCCGGGAGGGCGGGGTGCCGGTGACGGAGTTCCGGGCGGCGGTCATAGTCGGGTCGGGCAGCATCTCGTTCGAGATGATCCGTTACCTGGTGGAGCGGCTGCCGGTGATGGTCTGTCCCCGGTGGGTCTACTCGCGCGTTCAGCCCATCGCGGTGAACGACGTGCTGGACTATCTCGTGGCGGCCCTGAGCAACGTGGCCTGCGCCGGCAAGATCATCGAGATCGGTGGCCGCGAGGTGACCACCTACCGGGGGATGATGCTGGGATACGCCCGGGCCAGGGGGCTGAGGCGCTGGCTGGTGCCGGTGCCGGTGTTGACGCCGCGCCTGTCGTCTTACTGGGTGCACTGGATCACGCCGATTCCTTCCGGGGTGAGCGGTCCGCTCATCGAGGGGCTTCGGAACGAGGTGGTGGTGACCGGCAGCCTGGCCCCGGAGTTGTTTCCGGGGATCGAGCCCCGAACCTACGCCGAGGCCATCGCAGAGGTCATCGACGACCTGGAGCAGGGGCGCATCGAGACCGCCTGGAGCGACGCCCACGGCGCGCCCGTGGCGCCGGATTCCTTCTCCCGCGTGGAGACCCACGAAGGGATGATCTTCGAGCGCCGCACGCGAACGGTGGCCGCCCCCGCCGGGGAGGTGTTCCGGGTGTTCACCGGCATCGGCGGCGCGCGGGGGTGGTTCCATGCGGACTGGATGTGGCGCCTCCGCGGCATGGTGGACCGCCTGCTCGGGGGCGCGGGACTGCGCCGGGGGCGCCGGCACCCGGAGGAACTGCGTGTGGGCGACGCGCTGGATTTCTGGCGGGTGGAGGCGCTGGAGCCGGGCCGGTTGGTTCGCCTCCGGGCGGAGATGAAGCTGCCGGGCCGCGCCTGGCTCCAGTTCCGGACGTGGGAGACGGCCGACGGCAAGACCCACCTGGAGCAGACCGCGGCGTTCCTTCCCAAGGGCTTGGGCGGCCTGCTTTACTGGTACGGGCTGTACCCGGTCCACGCGCGCATCTTCGACGGGATGGCGCGGGAGATCGCCCGGCGCGCGGAGGGAGGTCGGTGACAGATGCCTGGAACCCCGCCTTCCAGGCTGTGCCAAGACTCCGGTGGTAACGACAATGGCATCCACGCCCCGAAACGTCATTCCCGCGGAACAGGCTGTGTCAAAACCCCATCTGAGAAAAGGCACCAACCCCCTGAAACGTCATTCCCGCGGAAGCGGGAATCCAGGAGGGGTGAGGCGAGGGAACGCCGCTGTAGCGCCCCGCCACCGCCCCTGGATTCCCGCTTCCGCGGGAGTATCTGTGATGGGAGTCAAGGGCTAAGTGGGTTGCGG
>JAPPNE010000175.1 GCA_028818775.1 Deltaproteobacteria bacterium
AAATGCGCCCGGGCGGCTACGAACTGCGGATCAGGCGGACGCCGACCAGCCGCCCCTGCAATCGCTTCTCCCTGCGCGCCACGGCAAGGACCGATGGACGTTCAATCCCATGCGTGCCGAATTCGTAGCCCTCGCCGCCGCCATCCTCTACTCCGGCGGGTCCATCACCGCCCGCATGGGGATGCACCATTCCAGTCCCCTCACCGCTGCCTGCGTGCTGCTCTTCCTGCGCACCGTCGTGTTCTGGGTCGGTGTCTACCTGATGGGCGGGATTCCTCACGTCGAGTGGCTGCCGCTGCTCCTGTTCGTCGGGCTGGGAGTCCTGCAGACCGCCACGAGCCTGCTCCAGTTGACCGGCATCCACCGTCTGGGCGTTTCCCGGGCCGAGCCCCTGCGCAACACCTACCCGCTGTGGAGCGCCGTCATCGCCATCGCGTTTCTGGGGGAGCACGCGAGCCCGGGGATCATCGCCGGGACCCTTCTGGTGGTGGGCGGCATCGCGCTGATCTCCTGGCAACCGGAGGAATCGGGGCTGCGCTACCGCTGGTGGGAGGGGATCTTCTCGCTCCTGGCGGCCCTGTTCGCCGGCATCGCCTTCCCGATCCGGCGCATCGCCTTCGACATCTCCAACGAACCCCTCTACTTCGCCGCCATCCTGGCCGTCGTCTCCTTCGTCTCGCTGGGTCCGTACGTGTCCGTCCGCCTCCGCAGCGAGTCCTTCGTGCTCAACCGCCGGGCCGTGGCGCCGTTCATCCTGTCGGGCTTTTTCGAGTCCGCCGCCTCGCTGCTGTCCCTCGTCGCCGTAAGCCTCGGCCGGGTCGTGGTGGTCTCCCCCATCGTCGCCTCCACCCCGCTGTGGACCCTGATCCTCACCGTCGTGTTCCTGCGCGGCCTCGAGCGCATCAACGCCCGCACCGTCACCGGCACCTTCGCGGTCATGACGGGTACGATCTCGATCATCCTGAGCCGGTTAATGCCCGCCTGGGGCACCTTACCCATGCAACGCGGTTATACCCGTTGCCGTCATTCCCGCTTTCGCGGTAATGACGTTTCTGGGGGTTGTTGCCTCTCTCAGATGGGGTTTTACACAGCCTGTTTCGCGGGAATGACGACTCGGGGCGTGGGTGCCGTTTCCCGTGGGCGCCGTTGCCGATTTGTACCGAGGCGAGGTTTTTACACAGTCCGTTCAGACGACCGGGAGGCGTTCCAGATACGCCTGGATGACGGTGTTGTACCAGGGGGTGGCCCCGTGGCGGCCGTGGAACCCCACGTGGCCGCCGTTGTCGGTGAGCAAGAGCGTGATGTTGGAGGGTGTGTCGCGGCCGATGTCCTCGTAGGGATCGGCTGGTATCCAGGGATCGTTCCTGGCGTGGAGCATCAGCAGCGGCGTGTCGATGCGCTCCAGCAACCCGGTGACGGAGCAGCGCGCGTAGTAGTCGTCGGCGTCCGCGAAGCCGTGGTGAGGCGCGGTGAAGGCGTTGTCGAACTCGGGGATGCTGCGGGCGTCCAGGACGGCTGCCTGTTGCTCCGGGGAAATCTCGGAGGCGCCGCCGATGACAGCCTCCTTCATGCGCGCCAGCAGCCACCGGTGGTAGAGCACGTTGCGAGGGCGCATCAGCCTGCGGATGACGGCTGCCAGGTCGAGCGGGGTCGACACCGTTACCGCGCAGATGGGCACGACCGCGCAGGCATGCCGCGCCAGGCAGTGCAGGATGACGGTGCCGCCGAGGGAGAATCCGATCAGCACGACGCCGCGGCGGGCTTCCTCGATGTCAAGGGTCGACAGCACCGCGGCGACGTTGTCTCCGGAGCCCCCACAGTAGCTTCTGCGGCAGGTGGCCCGTGACGGGCCGCCGCCCCGGAGGTTGAGGCGCATCACGGGATATCCGCGCCCGAGGAAAGAGCGCGTGGCCTCGAACATGTACGAGCTGCCCTCGCACCCGGTGAGACCGTGCACCAGGATGACCAGCGGCCGGTCGGTGGCCTGACGCGGCCGATGAAGCATGGCGAGGAGGGCGTCGCCGCTTCCATCCGGCAGCGGAAAGCTCAGGCGCTGCGACGGCCATGCGGACAGATCCTCGCTGCAAGGAAAGAAATAGTAAAGGAGCGTCTGCAGGTCGCCGCCCAGCCACGGGAAGCGGGGCGCGAAGCCAGAGCAGGCCGCCCCTCCCAGCGGGAACGCAGCGGACATCGAATCAGATGACGGAGCGGGCACTGTCGGCATCGACTCTGATTACGCCCAGCCCCGGGCCTTCCGGGACTCCGAGCTTCCCGTCCACCACCTGGATGCCCGTGAACGGATCGCCCGTGAGGCCCTCGCACTCGCCGATCTCGCAGAACTCGGACACGCCGGGAGAGCTGAGGGCCACGTGCAGCAGGGCGGCATCGCCCACCATGCAGGCGGCGATGTTGCTGAGGCCGCACTCCGTGCCGGTCAAGGCGCACATGTCGGTAATCTGGCGCACCTGCTGCACGCCGCCGGCCTTGAGGATGCCGGTGTTGATGGAGTCGCAGGCGTTGCCGCGGATAAGCCTGAAGGCTTCGTGCACCGAGCTTGCCGACTGGTCGGCTTCGATCTTGATGCTCGACTGGGCCTTTACCTCGGCGAGCGCCACGTCATGATGCCGCGACAGCGGCTGCTCGAACACCGACACGCCCAGCTCGGCCATGCCCGCGGCCATGCGGATGGCGGACTTGGCGTCGAAGGCTTCGTTGGCGTCCACCTTGATGAAAATGTCCGGTCCCACCGCGTCGCGCACCGCGGTCACCCGCGCCAGGTCCAGCCCCACTTCGCCCCTGACCTTGAGCTTCAGCGCGCGGTAGCCCTGACCCACCAGCTCGCGGCACTCCCGCGCCATCTCCATCGGCGACCCCACGCTCACCATCTTGATGACCGTGATCTCCTTGCGCACGAGCCCGCCCAAGAGCACGTAGAGGGGCACCCCGTAGCACTTTCCCAGCAGGTCGTAGAGCGCCATGTCCACGCCGCCCTTGGCGCGCCGGTTGTCCACCATGCGGAAGTTGATGAGCTGGTTCAGCCGGTTCAACTCCTCGACGGGCTGCCCCACCAGGAGCGGCCGCATGATCTCCTCGATGGCGCATCGGACCGAGGCCGGGGTCTCGCCGGTCCTCGGAAACACGTCGATGTAGCCGTAGCCGGTGTGCCCCGAGTCCGACTCCACGCTCACCAGGTACCCGTTGGACGAGTAGAACTGGTTGGTGGCGGTGATGAGAGGCTTCTTGTAGGGCAGCTCCAGAGCTTCGAGCTGTACGTCCGTGATCTTCATGATGGCTCTCCTTCAGAAAGAAGACGTGTAGTCCCGTGCGCCGCGCATCGCACCAGCGTGTCTACCGCCAGGACGCCCTGTCCCTCGGGCAGGACCATGAGCGGGTTGAACTCGATCTCGTTCACTTCCTCGCGAAAGTCCAGAGCAAGCCGGGACAGCGCCACGATGGCTTCCGCCAAGGCCGCGACATCGGCCCTGGGCCGGCCGCGCGCGCCGGTGAGCAGCGGATAGGTGCGGATCTCCTGGATCATGTCGTGTGCGTCGGCCGGCCCCAGCGGCGGCAGCCGGAAGGCCACGTCCTTCAGCACCTCGGTGTAGATGCCGCCCAGTCCGAACGCCAGGCAGATGCCCAGGTCCGGCGTGCGCGAGGTGCCGATGATGACCTCGGCCACCCCCTGCACCATCTTCTGCACCAGCACCCCGTCGATACGAGCGTCGGGAGCATTCCTTCCCACGTCTTCCAACAGCCGGTCGTAAGCCTGTGCCAGCTCATCAGCACTCGCCAGGTTGAGCCGCACACCGCCCGCCTCGGTCTTGTGGGGCAGGTCCGGGGACTCGACCTTCAGGGCCACCGGAAACCTCATTTCCTCGGCGGCTTCCAACGCCGCTTCCCGGGAGCCGGCCAAGTGCTCGGGAACCACAGGGATGCCGTAGGCCCGCAGCAGCCGGCGCACGGTGGCGTGGGAGGCGTCGCCCCCGGCGAGCAGCCCTCGCAGCGCTTCGGCCTCCTGAGGGTCCGCGACGACCGCCGCGACGTCCTCCCCGGACGCAGCGTCCGCGCGACGCCGCGACAGCGCGAGGACGTCGCGCACCGCGCGCAGCGACTTCTCGTACTCCAGCAGCAGCGGCACGCCCAGCTCGTTGAAGAACTCGAACCAGGAGCGGTCGAGCTGCTCGCTGGCCCGGGAGAGGAACAGAAACGGCTTGCCGCCGCGCCGGAGCGCGGCCGCCGACTCACGGTACAACTCCGTCAGGCGGTCGCTGGGGCTCTTGGGCAGGTTCAGGCGGCAACAGACCACCGCGAAGTTGTCGTCGGCCATGAAGGTTTCCAGGCATTCGAGATACCCGGCCCGGTTCGCCCAGTGCAGTTCCTCGATGTCCAGGGGGTTGCCGTTGAAGCTCTCCTTGTCGAAGTATTTGCGCAGCGCCTCGTAGGTGGCGCCGGAGGGCTCGGGCAGATCCACGTCGTTGCGCTCGCAGATATCGGCCAGGAAACTGCAATCGCCCCCGGAGATGGTGACGATGCCGACGCCGCCGGCGGCGGGCAGACGGTACGGCTCCGGGGTCCCCACGGCCAGGGCGGTGACTTCCAGCATCTGGTCGAGGTTGTCCACCGGGATGACGCCCTTCTGCCGGAACAGTCCGTCCCACACCGCGCCCGAGGTAGCCATGTTGCCCGAGTGCGAGGTGACCGCCCGGCCGCCCTTCTGCGAACGCCCGAGCCTCAGCGCCACCACCACCTTCTCACGCTCCCGCGCAAGGTCCAGCAACTCCGCCATCTCCTCGGGGCGACTCATGGACTCGATGACGGCCACGATGACGCGCGTGCCGTCGTCGTCTACCGCGGCGCGCAGGTAGTCGGCGAAGCCCGCGCCCACCTGATTGCCGGGAGCGATGGCGTACCGGAACCCCAGGCAACGGTCGGCAGCCGTGTTCAGGAAGAGGTTGAGCAGCCCGGCGCTGCTGAACACGGCGCTCACGGACCCCGTGGTGAGATGCTCCGGGAGCGGCGACGACCACAGCGCGGCGCCGCTTTCGAGGGCCAGATAGCCCAGGGTGTTGGGGCCGGCCAGCGCCATGCCGCTCTCGCGCACGATGCGCACCAGCTCCGCCTGATAGCCCCGGCCGGTCTCGTCAAACTCGCCGAAGCCGGTGGCCACGGTGAGCGCGGCACGCACACCCTTGGCGGCGCATTCCTCCAAAACCGCCACCGTGCCGTCGCGCGGGATCGCGATGACCGCCAAGTCCACGTCTCCCGGCACCGCGCCGACCGAAGGAAAGCACGGCAGGTCGAAGAGCTGTTCGTAACGCGGGTTGACCGGGTAGATGTTCTCCTTCGGGAAGCCGAACCGGAACAGGTTGCGCATGAGCGCGGCCGCGTGGGGCGCCCGCTCGGACGCGCCGATGAGCGCGATGTTCCGGGGCTTGAGGAGGGCTTCCAGGGCGCCGGGATTGAGGGAAAAATCCATTGTCATCCTCGGCCTCAACCTCCGCTCATCCGTTCGGCTGCGGCGCGCACCGCGCGCATGATGTTCGGATAGCCGCCGCAACGGCACAGGTTGCCGGCGAGGTAATCGCGAATCTGGTCGTCCGAGGGGTCGCCGTGCTCTTCCAGCAGCGCCTTGGCGGCCATGATGAAGCCGGGGGTGCAGTAACCGCACTGGGCGGCGTCGTTCTCAAGGAACGCCTGTTGAATGGGGTGAAGGGCGCCGTCGTCGCCCAGCCCCTCGACGGTATCCACCGAGCGGCCATCCAGGCGCGCGGCCAGCAGGAAGCACGCGCTGACCGGCCTGCCGTCCAGCAGCACCGTGCAGCTCCCGCACGCGCCCACGCCGCAGGACTCCCGCACGCTCCAGAGTTTGAGCCCGTCGCGCAGAACCTCCAGCAGGGTGTCGGCGTCGTTGACCGCCAGCTCGCGCTGCTGCCCGTTCACCGTCAGGCTGATGCTACGTTCCATGACCCTCGCTCCACGTTCCGTCGTGCCTTCCTCTGACGCTCGCCTGCTCCGTCGTTCGCGTTACTTCCCAGCGTTCACCTTCCCCGCCGCCTTGAGCGCCTGGTGTATCCGCTCCGCGGTGAGGGGGATGTCGCGCACGCGCACGCCCACGGCGTCCTCCAGCGCGTTGGCCACGGCCGCGGCCACGGTCAGGGCGCCGGTCTCGCCGATGCCCTTGGCGCCGAAGGGGCCGTCCTTGTGGGGCACCTGCACGACGATGGGGTGGCAGGCGGCGGGCACGTCCTTGATGGAGGCGATCTGGTAGTCCAGCAGGGAGCCGTTGAGGAGCTGTCCGTCCTGGAACACCATCTGCTCGAACAGCGTCAGCCCCAGGTGCATGGTGGCCGCGCCCACGAGTTGCTGCTCGCAGTACTTGGGGTTGATGGCGGTGCCGGCGTCGCCGGCGGCGTGGAACTGCAGCACCTCCAGGCGGCCGGTCTCCATGTCCACCTCCACCTCCACCGCGCTGGCCGAGGCGAACCAGTACTCGGTGCACTTCTCGGACATGCCGGTCTCGGGGTCCATGGGCGTCACCACCGGCTGACACAGGCCTTCGCCCACGATCGTGGTGCCGAGGCTGCCGAACTTGGCCAGGAACGCCTCGGTGACGGTCATGCCCCGCTCCTCGGCGCCGCGCACGAACACCCGACCGTCGCGCGCCTCCAGGTCGGCGGCATCGATCTCCAGCTTGCCGGCCACGGCCTCGAACAACTCCGCCTTGACGTTGGCCGCGGCAGTGCGCACGGCGTTGCCCATGTGGTAGGTGGAGCGGCTCCCCGCGCTGATGGTGTCGTAGGGGGTGACGTCGGTGTCGGGCTGGACCACGTGCACCTTGTCGAAGGAGATCCCCAGCTCCTCGGCCGCGATCTGCGCCAGCAGGCTCTCGGAGCCTTGGCCCATCTCCACCGTGCTGCTCAGCACGTTGGCGCTGCCGTCGGCGTTGAGGATGACGATGGCCCCGGAGATGGACGGCGTGAGGACGGCCTTGACGCCGCAGGCGATGCCCTTGCCGCGGCGCTTTGTTCCCGTGGCGGTCGCCCCGGGGCGCTCACTCCCTGCCGCCTCGGTTGCCTGTTGCGCCCTCTCCGGAAGAGGCGGCTCACCGCCGGGAGCCGCCGCCCGGCTGCCCCAGCCCACGGCGTCCGCCGCCCGCTGCACCGCCTCCTTCAAGCCGCAGGCATGGACCGGCGTCCCGGTGACGAAGAGGTCCCCTTCCTCCAGCGCGTGCTCCAGGCGGAACTCCACCGGGTCGACGCCGAGGCCCCGGGCGACGATGTCCATCTGCGAGTCGTAGGCCCAGATCACCTGGGGCACGCCGAAGCCCCGGAACGGTCCGGCCGGCGGCTTGTTGGTGTAGACGCAGTAGGAGTCGATGGAGACGTTGGGGATCTTGTACGGCCCCGACGAGGTGTAGCCGGACTTGTGCACGATGCGCGGCCCGATCTCGGCGAAGGCGCCGGTGTCCCAGTAGACCTCGCACTTGCGCGCGGTCATGGCCGAGCCCTTGACCGCGGTCTTGAGCTTCACCACCACGCCGTGCTTGGTGACGGTCTGGAACTCCTCCTCGCGGCTCAGGCTGTACTTGACGGGCCGGCCCGTCTTCATGGCCAGTATCGCCACGATCGGCTCGAGCTTGTTGTACAGCTTGGCGCCGTAACCGCCGCCCAGGTACGGCACCCGCACCCGGATACGGTTCATGGGCACGCCCAGCATGCGCGCCAGCTCGCCGCGGACGAAGGAAGGCGACTGGCTGGCGGTATGGATGTTGATGCGCCCGCCCTCGTCCACGTACGCCAGCGAGACGTGCGGTTCCATGGGCACGTGCTGGGCCGGCGGCGCCGTGAAGACGTCCTCGAAGATCCGGTCGGCCTCGGCGAAAGCCTTGTCCACGTCGCCCTTGCGCAGCTTGTAGTGGTAGCAGATGTTGGAACGATCCCCCGCCTTGACGTGGGCCAGATCGGCGAACGCCCCGGAAGGCCGGACATCCTCGTGGATGATGGGGGCGTCCGGCCTGATGGCGTCGAGCACATCCAGGACCACCGGCAGCGGCTCGTACTCGACTTCGACGAGTTCCAGCGCTTCTTCCGCCGCGCGCCGGCTCTCCGCGGCCACGGCCACCACCTGCTCGCCCTCGTGGCGCACCCGGTCGATGGCCAGCACCGGCTGGTCGGCGAACGCCGGCCCGTGGTAGGGCGTGATACCCGGCATGGCCGCGATGTCCGCGCCCGTGAGCACCGCGGCCACGCCGAGGTGGGCCTCGGCGCGGGACTTGTCGATGCCGACGATCCGCGCATGCGGGTGAGGGCTCCTGAGCACCGCCACGTGCAGCAACCCGGGCGGCTCCATGTTGCCCACGTGCAGCGCCCTGCCCGTCACCTTCTGGACGGCGTCCCGGCGGTCGACCGGCTTGCCGACGATGGAATAGTCCGCCACGCGTTCACCTCACGAGGACGCCAGTTCCCGGAGCGTCCGCCGGACCCACACCCGCGTCATCTCGCGCTTGTAATCCGCGCTCCCGCGCAGGTCCGACACCGGAGAGATCTGCTCGTCGACGGCGTCGCACACCGCGTCCCAGAGTTCCTCGGAGCAGCTTTCCCCCTGGAACCGGTCCAGGCCCGCGGCCAGGAGCGGCGCTTCCGCCACGCCGCTGAGGCCGAGCCGAAGCTCCCCGACGTCCCCGCCATCGAGGGCCAGGAGCGCCGCGACCCCAATGCACGGCCAGTCGTTGGCCGAGAGCGAACTGAAGCGGGAGTAAACCGTCCGGGCCGCCGGGGCCACGTGCGGCACCCGCACCTCCACCAGGATCTCTCCCGGCTCCAGCGCCGTCTCGTACATGCCGCGGTAGAAGTCCTTCAACGCTACCACGCGAGTGCCTTGGGCTCCGGCCAACACCACCTCCGCGCCGTGAACCAGCAGCGCCGGCGGCGGGTCCAGCCGGTAGTCCGCGTGGGCCAGATTGCCGCCCACGGACGCGGTCTCCCGGATGCGCACGTTGCCCACGTGACTGAACGCCTGCGCCAGCGCCGGTGCCCGCCGCTGCACCAGCGGTGAACGCTCCACCGACCGGTGGGTGGCCAGCGCCCCGATGCTCAGCCCGTCGTCGTTGTCGGTGATTCGTTCAAGCCCCGGAATCGACTGCAAGTCCACCAGGTGGGAAAACCGCAACGCCCGCTGCTTCATCAGGATCACCAGCGTGGTGCCCCCGGCGATGGGCCGCGCCTCGTCGCCGTGCTCAAGCAGCATCTCGCTGGCTTCAGCCACGGACCCGGGTTTCAGCAGGTCGAAAGCGGGAATGGTCATGGCGGATCAGAGGCCCGGCAAAGCACAGGCCGGGAATGGCGGGATTTATAGCCTCTACGGCCGTCGTTGACAATTCGCGCCAGTTCACAGCGCCGCACCGACTCTGCCCAGGAGACCTTGGCGTCCGCGATGACTCCCACCGACAGCCTCAGCCCCAAGCTCTCCAAGAAAGCCTCAAGAGCAGAGAAACGGGGATTGCCCTTCGTGGCTTCGGCTTTTCTTATGTCCAACTAAACTCGACCTTGCAGCGCCACCCACGCGCTGCGAGAATGAAGCCCCCATGACCATCGGCATTCTCGCGTATGGTTCGCTGATTCCCAATCCGGGAGCGGAGATCGGGCCGGTGACGGTGCGCCGCATCGGCGCGGTGGAGACGCCGTTCCGGGTGGAGTTCTCCCGCAGCAGCCGGGTGCGCGACGGGGCGCCGACGCTGGTGCCGGTGACGCGGGGCGGAGCCAGGGTTGTGGGGGTGGTGCTGGTGCTGCACGACTCGGTGAACGAGGCCGCCGCCCGGGACATGCTCTACCGGCGGGAGCGGAACCGGGTGGGCAGCGGCGACCGCTACGCGGACGTCGACCCGGCCAACCCGGACAGCGCCTTCCTTGGACGGTTGGACGGCTTCGCCGGGCTGGACGTGGTGTTCCATGCGGCGTTGCGGGCGAACATCGAGGAGCCGACCCCCGAACTGCTGGCGCGTCTGGCCATCGCCAGCGCCGCGGCACCCTCGGGTGCCGTGGATAGGGACGGCATCCGCTACCTCATGGACGCGATGCAGAGCGGCATCGTCACGCCGCTCATGCCGGAGTACGAGAACGAAATCCTCCGCCTGACGGGCGGCCGCGACCTGGAGGAGGCCCGGAGCATCGCCCTGGGCCGGTCGCGCTAGTGTGCATCGGCAGTCTGTTTGCCAGCGCATGTACGCCTGCTCCCGTATTGCTTCCAAGCCTGCACAGGGCTATTCTGCCGTCGCACAACGCGATTGCACGGTTCACGCGGAACCTTGGCGAATCTAGGAACCCTGGCGAGTCTAATTGTTGGCTCGGTCTGCCTGACGGCGGCCGCGTGAGAATTCCGGAGAAAGCCAAGGCGCAGGTCACGGACATGCACACTCGGCCGAACAGCCCATCAGACCCATCCTCAACCGACCAGCCACAACTCCGCCAGCCGGAGCCGGCCAACCCCACGGTGGGCCGGAGACGGGAGCGCCGCCCTTGAAACGCGTAGCCGCCACCCTCCTCGTCCTCGCGGTTGCCGTCGGCGTGCTCTACTACCTCGGCATCGGTCCTCAACTCGGCATCGGGCCGTTTGCCATCGGCGCCGCCAAGAGTAAGCCCGAGCAGGTCGCCCGCGGGCAGGGCAACCCTGGACAGCGCAACTCGGGGCAGCGCCGCCGCGGCGGACGCGCGGTGACGGTCAAGGCCGCGGCGGTACGGATGGGGGACGTCGAGGCGACGTTGAGCTACGTGGGTTCGCTGGCGCCCAACGCGGCGGTCACCATCGCGCCGAAGACCTCCGGCCGGGTCGCCAAGCTGTTCGTGACCGTGGGCGAGCGCGTCAAGGAAGGCCAACTGCTGGGGCAACTCGCCAAGGACGAGCTCGCGGAGGAGTTGCGCGAGGCACAGGCATCGCTTCGGGTGGCCCAGGCCACTCACAAAGGCCGCCAAGCGGAACTCGAGAACCTCAAACGGCGCCAAAAGAACGTCAAGGTCCTGGCGGGCAAGCAACTGGTGTCCCGTGAAGAGGTCAACAACCTGGAGACCCAGGTCCTGTCCGCCGAGTCCCAGGTCGACCTGACCAAGGCCCAGATGCTGCAGATGCAGGCTCGACTGGACAACGCTCGCATTCGCCTGGCGCAAACCGAGGTCCGCTCGCCGTTCGCGGGCCACGTGAGCCGCCGCATGGTGGACCGCGGCGCCCTTGTGAGTCCCAGCACCCCCTTGTTCGAGGTCGTGGACATCGACCGCGTCAAGGTGGGCATCGACGTGGTGGAGGGAGACTACCGCAAGGTTTCCCTGGGACAGCCGGTTGCCGTGAAGGTCGATGCCTACCCGGACAAGCGCTTCGCCGGCACCATCACGCGCATGTCGCCGATCCTCGACCCGCGGACCCGCACCGCCGAGGTTGAAATCGAGCTCGACAACCCCGATGGCGTGCTCAAGCCCGGCATGTTCGCGCGCACCAACATCGTGGTGGAGCGCAAGCGCGGCGTTTTGATGGTTCCGGAAGCCTCGCCGGTGAAGTCCGCGGCGGGGTACGGTGTGTTCAGGCTGACGGACGGAGGCAACAAGGTCGAGCGCGTGGAAGTCACGCCGGGTCTGAACAACGGTGGTTGGGTGGAGGTGACGGGAAACCTGAGCCAGGGTGACCGGGTCGTCACCCTGGGCAGCAGCCTCGTGCGGCACGGCCAGCGGATCCGGGTTGCCGGCGACGGCCCTCGCGCGGGTTCCAGGCGCGGAGGCCGGATGTCCGGGAGAGAAGGCCGGGGGCAAGGCCAAGGCAGAGGGCAGGGGCAAGCACGGGGGCAAGGCCAGGGCCGGCGCGGCTCTTAGTGTTCCCGTCCGACCGGAAAGGATGCGCAACCCATGAATCTCACGGCGCTTTGCCTCAGACGTCCGGTGGCCACCTGCATGGCCGTCCTGATCGTCGTGATCCTCGGGGTGATATCCTTCCTCAAGATCCCGGTGGACCTCCTGCCCGAGATCACCTTCCCCAGGGTCACGGTCTCCACCAGCTATCCCAACGTGGGACCGCTGGAGATGGAGACGCTGGTGACGGTGCCCGTCGAGAAGGCGGTAAGCTCCGTGGAAGGCGTGGAGGACATGACCTCGGTGTCGGTCGAAGGCCGCAGTCAGGTCCGGGTGAGCTTCGGCTGGAACAAGGACCTGGAAGTGGCGGTGAGCGACATACGCGCACGGATCGACCGCATCCGTGACGACCTTCCCCCGGGAGCGGAAGCCCCGGTGGTCTCGAAGTACGACGTCAACGCGTCGCCGATCATGTTCATCGGCGTGTCGGGTCAGATGGACCCGGTGGCGCTGCGCACCTTCGTGGAAGAGGAGATTCGCTATCGTCTGGAACGGGTCGCCGGCGTGGCCGCGGCGGACATCCGCGGCGGACTGGAACGCGAGATCCACGTCCAGCTTTCCCTGGACCGGCTCAAGGCCTTCAATCTCTCGGCGGACCAGGTCATCCGGTCGCTGCGGGCGAGCAACATCAACCTGCCGGCCGGCAATGTCGGCCGGGCGCACCTGGAGGTGTCGGTACGGACCCTGGGCGAGTTCACCGACCTGAATCAACTGCGCAACACGGTGGTGGCCACCCGCGACGGCACCCCCATCTACGTGAAGGACCTCGGGGAGGTGGAGGACTCCTTCAAGGACCTGAACCACGCCGTGCGCATCCACGGCTCCCACGCCGTGGTCATCTCCCTGCTGCGTCAGCCTTCGGCCAACACCATTACGGTGGTGGACCGGGTGAAGCAGGCGATCGAGAACATCAATCAGGAACTTCCCGCCGTCAAGGTGACCGTGTTGCGGGAGAACGCGCATTACATTCGCAACGCGGTGGACAACGTCACCCTGGCCGCGGTCTGGGGCGGCATGCTGGCCCTGTGCGTGCTGCTGTTCTTCCTGCGCAGCGTGCGCAGCACGGTGGTCATCGCCACCGCCATCCCCATCTCCATCGTCGCCACTTTCGCGCTCATGTACTTCCAGGGCTTCAGCATCAACATCATTTCCTTCGGCGGGCTCGCCCTGGGCATCGGGCTCTTGCTGGACAACTCCGTGGTGGTGCTGGAGAACATCTACCGGCACTTCGAGACCGGCACCGACCGCCGGGAGGCCGTCCTCAGAGGCACCCGCGAGGTGGCGGGAGCCATCACCGCGTCCACGTTGACCACCGTGGTGGTGTTTCTGCCCCTGATCTTCGTCCCCGGCTCCGCGGGCATCCTCTTCAAGCAGCTCGCCTGGGTGGTGTTCTTCTCCCTCGCGGCCTCCCTGATGGTCGCGCTCACGGTGGTGCCGGTGCTGGCGCACCATCTACTGGGGCGGCCAAGCCAAGCGGGCACGGGGCGGTTCCTGTCGCGTCTCATGCGCGCGGGCTCGAGTTCCCAAACGGGTCTGGACCATGCCTATCAGGGATTGCTGCGCTGGAGTCTGCGCCATCGTTTCACCGTGGTGGCGGCGGCGGCGGTCCTGCTCTCCAGCAGCCTGTTCCTCTACCAGGGTATCGGCAGCGAGTTCATGCCCCGAGCCGACGAGGGCAACGTGTTGATCCTCGCGGAGACCGAAGCCGGCTCGAAGATCGAGGAAACGGACCGCGCTTTCCGGCAACTCGAGGCCATCGTGAACCAGGAGGTCACCGAGCCCTACCGGAACTTCACCCACTTCGGCCAGTTCGGTTGGCGCGCCCGCGGCAAGAACAACGGCCACGTGCACATTTGGCTGGGGTCCAGGAATACCCGGGAGCGGTCCGATCAGGACATCGTCAGGGCGCTGCGGCGACGGGTCAGCGAGGTCCCCGGGGTGCGCGCCCGCGTGCGCGCGAGCTCCGGACTCTGGATCTTTCGGCGCCTCGGCTTCACCGACAACGACAACCTGGACGTGAAGGTGCGCGGCCATGACCTGGGCCAGCTACAGCGCATTTCCCGGCAGGTGAAGGACGCCATGGAGGGAGTGGACGGGATCGCGGGCGTCCGCATCAGCCGGCAGTCCGGACAGCCCGAAATGGGGATTCGCGTGGACCGGGAGCGCGCCGCGAGCCTCGGCATACCGGTGGAAACCATCGCCCGCGGCCTGCAAGCGAGCCTGGGCGGCACCCGGGCGACCTTCTATCGCGAGGGCGGCAACGAGTACGACGTGCGCGTGCGGCTCGGCGACGACGACCGCGCCGACCTGAGCGCGCTGCTGGATCAGAGCGTCTCCGACGGCACGGGCCGGGTGCTGTCGCTCGAGCCTCTTGCAAAACCTCAGCGTTGACTGGGTGCGATTGCAGCGGACGCGCCGT